>CAKRPS010000015.1 GCA_934385475.1 uncultured Lachnospiraceae bacterium
ACTCATTTTATCCAAAATGAATTCATCCTTTAAAACACCATGTTAACTTAACTTTTCCATTACTTTTTTCTGCTTTTCATCTTATCTGCAGCTATTATGTATCCCCGTACCAGTAAATCCGTTACGATCAGCACCACCACCGACCACAGCAGACATTCTGTAACATTAAAAGCATAAAACGCGCAGAAACCGCCAATCGCAAAATATACCCCTATGTGCACGGCATACATCTTGGATATCTGTTTGGAGTAATAACACAATTTGTTATATACGAATTTCCATTTCTCTATCACCGGCATTATCCAAAAGGAAACAGCAAATGCAAGCATGATCGTACAAAAACTTCCTATTACCTTTGCCAGCCCGGGGATTCTGTACTGCCCGCTCATGTAATTGAATAATCCGTCAATACCCGGATGCAGCAGGATGCATGCTACAAACCATACTGCCGCTATGATTCCACATATGATCCCACTCTTTTTGTAGAAATTTCGTTTTTCGTTTTCCGGAATTGTTCTGATCACCTTACCAAAAACATATCCCAGAAATACATAACTCAGATAGGGGAAGAAACAGAAGCTTGTCTCTCCTTTTCCACCAAAAGTCATATCCAGAATCCAGTTGAGTGCCGGATTATCTGAAACCAATAACCCGGTAAACGGCGATACCAATCCTACTATCACAGCACTCACTATATATCCAACCGGTTTTACACCTAACTTTTTATATAACGCGAGTATAAGATAACACATTCCGGATATAAAAAATATGTTTACGAAGGTAAGCATCGAATACAGGTTAGCCTCATATAATTCTCTGCTCCCTGCCACTTCTCCTGTAAGCGCAATTCTTATGTGGAAACTGAACACTATCACGGCAGCGTAGCATAAATTACTCAATCCCTGATAGAATACTAACTTTACACCATTCTTAACCATATCCTTCGGCTTGGAATGTCGCGTGAAAACACTTCCAAACCCCATGGTAAACAGGTACAGGCAGGCACCGGTCGGCATAAATAGTCCAAACAGGATTTTATGTGCATTGGATTCTGCCGCTTCCACACCTGCTATCGTCTGGAACGAATGTATCAGTATTATCATGATCATCAGGAACCCTTTTACCAGATCAAGTTCCCTCTGTCGCCCTACATTCACTTCTTTCCCACTTATCGAAAACATATTTTTCACCTTTCTGGCTTAGTTCCATATCATAAAAATCTGTCTGGATAACAGCAAACTCTGTTTCATTACTGACAGAAAAAACATAGTCAGCAAATTCCATTGTTTTAAAAAAACATCGTTTTTCCGGGGACTTTCCAAGTACAAATCCATTTGCTGCAGGAAGGATTTCAAAAGAATCAAGGGGAAGGCTCATCCCTCTGCCTGTCATCTTCATATAACTTTCCTTTAACGTCCAGAGTGTAAAAAATGCCCTGTTCTTATCCTCCGCAGATTTTATATGCTCACACTCCGTTACATTAAAATAGTGTTCCGCGATCTCCAATGGTGCACTGACTATTTTCTCAATATCGCATCCAACTTCGCAGTCCGATGACACTCCGACAACATAATCTCCGGCATGGGATACATTAAAATAAAGATTGTCTGCGACCGGTTTTTCATTTTCAGAGTACTTCAGACTGCCTTCGGAAAGCCCGTTTTCATTCAGAATCTTTTTGATGATGATACCTGCGCCAAGACTTCTCTTCCGGTCATCGGGCATACGATACCGGATGACCTTTTCTCTCCGCTGTGTACCGATCAGTTCAAGAAGCCCTTTATTTTGCAAAGGGTCCTCCAACTGACTGATATTTATTCTGTATAATTTCATCCCTTTACTTCTCTGAAAATTCCATACTGAGAATATTTTTCCCGTCCGTGTTACTATAGTGAATATCAGAACACAATTCTTTCACAAGGCTGATTCCCATTCCGCCCATATCAAAATCCTCAAAATCCTTTTCGGTTTTGTTATCAAGCGGATTAAAATATTTACCGTTATCTACAAAAATAACATTTACTTCCGTTTCACTGCTATCATAATGAAACTGTACGTAATCTGCCCCGGAATAATTTATGATATTGGAGAAGATCTCCTCACATGCGAGGACAATTTTCTTCTTTTTCCCATTATCAACCGGAAATTGAAAAATACATTCTTTTATTTTTTCAAATTCTGACAAATCGCAGGACAACTCCAGATATTTACTACGTTGTTCAACAGCAATCATTGTGATGTCATCAAACTGTTCCATTTTGTCTCCTATAAAGCTTTTCAAAGAATCCCTGACCTTCGTACACACTCCATTTGCTGTATTTTCCGCCGAACTGCAGACCCTCAGCAAATTCTCTTCTCCAAAGAAGTTTTTGTCAGCATTTATTGCTTCTGTTACACCATCCGTATAAAGATAAATTATATCCCCGGGAGTAAATTCCTTTTCATACTGTTCATATTCCGAATCATCAAATACACCCAGCGCTATCCCGGAACTGCATTCCAGAAATTCTGCTTTCCCACCATGAATGATAACCGGTTTATTATGACCTGCGTTTACATATTGAAATTTACCAGAATTCTGTTCCAATACGGCAACAAAAGATGTTACAAACATTCCCTCCGGATTGGAATTACAGATTTCACGGTTTATCTCACTTACTGCCTGTGCCAGGTTGGGAATATCCATAAGTTTCTCACGCATAAGTGTTTTGACAAAAGTCATAAATAATGCCGCTGCAATCCCCTTGCCTGATACGTCGCCAATGAAGACACATACCTTACCGTTTTCGAGCAGGAAACTGTCGTAAAAGTCGCCGCCTACCTGTCTGGCTGATTTCATCCTTGCGGAAATCATGAAATTATCGGCAAGACATACATCCTTCTTTTCCCCCATAATTCCATACTGTATCCGCCGGGCAACTTCCAGCTCTGTATCCGCCTTTACCTGTTGACTGGCAAGAATCTTTACACGATCAGCATAGTTATCTATATCGACAACCATTTCATTGAAATAGTCTGCCAGACGTTGGATCTCATCATTGGTATTCAGCTTTACCGGTTCAAAGCTTCTGTTGTCATCCGTTTTATTGGAAACATAATCCTTCATATTCTGGAACAGAAATGTGATGGGATCATATATTCTTTTCTTGATAAAGAAGGCCGCTGCAACAAAAATAATTCCCAGGACAACAATTACTTTAAACATTTTAAGTGCGGTGTCGGAAATAATTTCCTGATAAATCTTATCAATCGAATAATCCGCACCAACAAGTGCCCTACGGTTATTATTCTGGTCTGTGATAAGTGCATAGGTACACATCTGTCTGCCATATTTGGCATTGCTGCGGGGAGAACTTAACCCCTCCGTTTTGCCGTCCCAGGCATTTTTTTCTCCATCGGAAAATTGATGTTCTATGATTTCCCCTGCTGAAAATTTGACCACTGCCCCTCTGCTCTTTCGCTCATCAGATGCCACACCGATAACATACGTTAAATTACCGTTATCCATATCCGGAATATAAATATAGAGATACTCCACTCCATCACTGTTACAGATACTTCTAAGTGCTTCTCCAAGCTCCTGATATTCTTCGGAATCAGGAGCCTGGGCAAGCTTGTTCATATCATATTTACCGGCAATCTGCGCTGCAATCCGGGTTGCACTCTTTGTCGTATTCGTCGTAAGGTTTAAGACCCGTCGCACATTCCCAACCGTACAGATCACTACAGCCATAAGAATTGTTCCACAAAATATTGCCAGACTATAAATAATGATTTTATTTAATAAAGATTTTTTCATTTTTCGATGCAGATTTTCTGGTCAAACCCGGTAAGCTTGAAAACATCAAATACTTCATCCGAAACATTTATGATTTTAAAGCCATCCTTACCTGCCATTTTCTTGTAGGCAGCAATTACCTGACGTAATCCTGCAGAAGAAATATACTCAAGCTTGGCAAAATCAAATACAAGACCGGTAACACTCTCGTCGAGCCCAGACAGCTCCTCCTCTAACTGAGGCGCTGTCTGGGTATCCAGCCATCCGGTAAATTCCATCGTTACTTTGTTTCCTTCTGTTTTCTTTATAATCTCCATTACTCATTCCTCCTTATTCATCAGTCAAAAAATGCAAGTCTGTCGAGTGCCCCTATTGCACTTTCCAGATATCTGTCATCCGTAACCGGCCATTTATAATCCAGCCGATAAAGAACCTGCGCCGTAAACCGGTTACTGTATTCCAGCGTGTAAATCTCATTTTCATTATGGGAAGTATACGCAATCAGCCCGGAAACCGCATCGGAATCCCCACCATTCTTTGCAAATTCCTTTACCGCTTCCTCGAAATCTTCATCTCTTACAATGTCAATTTCAAATCCATACTTGCGCATTGCATAAATCAGGTCTGCCATAAAGATATGGTGGCTGTTGCAGGCATGGAATACGGTGAATCTTCTGTCCGTCTGTACCAGCTTTAAGACAGCAAGTGCGGTAGAATCGATCGGAGAAAATTCCGTAACTTCATGCATAGCACCAATCGGGAATTTACCAACCGCCTTATAACCTCTCAGGCTGCGCAGGAATCCATTGGTAATAAAGTTAATCTGGAACTCACCATCGGAATCTCTGCTCATCAGGTTTCCTACACGGATGATTTTTCCATCCAGCCCGCATGAAACAGCTTCCAGTACAGCCCGCTCTGCAAGGAACTTGGTACGGATATATTCATTGGTAATACTCTGTCCAATGTACAAATCATTTTCACAGAAGACTCTGGACATTGGTGGAACCCCATTGGAGCCTTCCCCGGCAACCGAAACGGTAGAGATCTGAATCAGTCTGCGTCCGTTGTTTTTACAGAAATCAATCAGGTTTTCAACACCCTTTACATTGATTTTCTCCAGGACATCCCCTGCTGCAAAGTGTTTTACGCAGGCTGCGCAGTTAATAATCGTATGGAATTTATAATCTGCAAATTTTTCCACCTGCTCCTTTGATGTAATATCGCCATCTACGCAGACGATACGCTCCTTGAACAGTTCCTCACATGGATTATCAAAATAATACATCAACATATGCATCATTCGTTTCTCCATGGATTCATAGGAACCCTTACGCACCAGACAATAAACCTTACCATCATAATGGTCAAGGTATGCTTTCAGAATATGAATTCCCAGGAAACCGGTAGCACCTGTAATCATAATATCGCCCAGGTTTTCCTTTGTTATTCTGTCCACGTTTTCTTCAATATTGCCGCTGATAACGCTCTGGATACCATTGTAATTGTAATTGGAAAACTCATTATTACTCTGCGTGTTTTCCACTGCGGCACTGTTATCCACCACTGCCGCAAGTTCACGGACGGTAGGATATTTGAACACATCCGCATAGACAATGGAAATATTCTTGGAAAGACACATAACAGCCACTTTTGATGCGGTAAGGGAAGAGCCTCCCAGTTCAAAGAAGTTATCCTCGATTCCTACCTTTTCAATTCCCAGTGCTTTCTCAAATATCTCACAAAGTGTTGTCTGCACAGCCGTAACCGGCTCTACATACCCCGTATTCTTTACGGATACTTCCGGTAATGGAAGTGCCTTTTTATCAATCTTGCCTCCTGGTGTTACCGGCATTTCCTCAATATGGACGAAGAAGGACGGCATCATATAATCGGGAATCAGTGGCTCTAAGAATGTTTTAAGCTGTTCATCCGGAATACTTTCTCCTGTGTAATAAGCAGTGATATACTTATTTCCACCCTTTTCCACTACGGTAACAGCAGCATTTTTTACTGACTCATGCTTCAGGACGGCTCCCTCGATTTCTCCCAGTTCCACACGATATCCTCTGATTTTTACCTGGGAATCAATTCTGCCAATGTACTCTATATTTCCGTCACCTTTCATCCGGACCATATCACCGGTTCTGTAAAGTCGTTTGTCTTCTTCACAGACAGAATACGGATTTTCCACAAATACCGATGCTGTCTTTTCCGGAAGGTTATGGTATCCCCTCGCAATCTGACGACCAGCATGACAAAGTTCACCGGATGCTCCGACCGGAAGTCTGTTTAAATCTTTATCCACAATATAACTGCGGACATTCCTCTGGGATTTTCCAATCGGTATGTTATCATACTGTTTGTCAACCCAGAACTCTGTGGAAGAAACCGTATCCTCCGTTGGACCATAACCATTAATCAACTGATAGGTCCGGTTCCTGTAATGCTTAAATTTCTCACCGCCCAGTGTCACAAATTTAAGATGCGGAGCCTCTTCCAGCAGTTCCGTTACCAGTTCACCCATCTGGGTCGGGAACGTAGCCGTCGTGATGTTTTCATCTTTTATGAATTTTCCAACAGCAATGGCATCTTTTCGTATGCTTTCCGGCAGGATATACAATACCGCACCTGCTGTCAGTGGAGCAAACAAATCGATTACCGATGCATCAAAGCAGAAACTTGCAAACTCTGCAACCACATCATCCGGTGTGGTCTTTCTCGTTAATCTGATATATTCAATCAGATTCATCAGGTTTCTATGCTCAATCATAACGCCTTTTGGTTTTCCGGTGGAACCTGACGTATAAATCATATAAGCAAGATTCTCCGGCTCCGGAGGTGTCAGTGTAACAGAAAGTTCAAAGCTTTTTGCCTGCGCAGCCACATCATCCAGGCTGATGATATTCTTGTCATAGAATCCCACCAGATCACGATACTGGTTGATGACAAGCAGATTTTCTGCCCCGGAATCTTTCAGCATATACTCAATTCTGCTCTGTGGATACTCCGGGTCGAGAGGGACATACGCTCCACCTGCTTTCATAACACCCACATAGGCTATGGCATATTCCTTTGTCCTTCCACATAAAATGCCGGCTGCCTTTTCCCTGCCGAATCCGTTTTCAGTAAGCTTCTGTGCAATGTAATCAGACATTTTGTCCAGTTCTTTGTAAGTAATCTCACCTATTCCATCTCTTACCGCCGGTCTGTCCGGATATTTTGCAACGGCTTCCTTAAACAAATCTACAAAGGTTTTCCCTGCATGTTCCGGGATATCTTCCATCTTTGTTTCTTCCTCAAACATAAGCCTGATATCTTCTGGATTGTATTCCCTGAGAATTCCGTTTGCAGCTATTTCCAGATTATCTGCAAGATATTTGATGGTTTCTTCGTAATACATATCCCCACGATATTCGATTTCAAAGACGAACTTATTTCGCACAATGGAAATACTGATGGAAACCGGTGCCTTCGCCATATTCAAGCTAATCGGTTCTTCCTGCGCATATTCGCCGCCAATGTTGTCAAATTCGAAATTGTCCCCCTGATAAATCACCATGGCATCCGCTTTGATATTAAATTCATGGCTAATCTGTGCAAACGGATAAATATCGTTGTTCATGGAATTAATCAGTTGCTGCTGCAATTTAAGCAGACCATCCTCTGTACTTCCTGAGAAATCACAATAAACAGGCAGCGTCTTTACAAGCATACCAATCGTTTCGGAAAGTCTGGAGTCATTTCTTCCATGATAAATGGTGGTAAATACAGCATCTTTTCTGAAATTATATTTGCCCAGTGTCAGACCGAATACAGAAATGAAAAATACATTTTCTGTAATTCCATGCTTCTTACAGAAGTCTTTTACCTGCTGTACCGAAATCTCCGTAACCTCTCTTTGATACATCTCTGCCGTTGGAACCGGTCCGTTTTTATCTGGATAAAAGCTGATGCTTCCATCCTTATTTTCAAATACCGACTGATAATACTTCTCCGCATTTTTATAAATATCGCTCTTTAATGCGTCCCGGTTATCCAGTGCCAAATCATAAGAAGTATACTCTTCTTTTTCGAGTATTTCGCCACTGTAAGCCCTGTTAATATCATTCAGGATAATACCAAGGGAAGTACCATCTGCAATAATATGATGAATATCCAAAAACAGGTAATTTCCGTCACAGGTTCTGTAAATTTCAAACCGGAAAAGCTGCTCATTAAACAGCATATACGGACGAACCAGAGTTTCTCTGTTCATTTCATTGATAATCTGGGTTTTATAGCTTAAATGATCATTCCGTTTCTGAAGGACATCCCCATTTTCGTTCATAAAGAGACGCATTTTCAGATAAGGATGTGCCTCCACGGTACTGTCAATGGCCTCTGCCAGTCTGTCCAAATCTACCTTTTTATCCAATTTCAAAAGATATGGAATATTGTAAATCGTGGAACCCATATTGGCAGTACATTCAATAAAGATTCCCTCCTGTGTATTGGTAAGCGGATAATTTTCCTGTACTTCCCTCTTCGTTTCCTTTCCTGCCGTCCTGACAAAGCCCTCTAGCATCGCAATGGTAGGATGATTCTTGATATCAGATGTTTTTATGACAATGTCAAATGCTTTGGAAATAAGCATATTCAATTTGATGGCACTGATAGAGGTCAGTCCTGCCTCATAAATATCTGTGGTAGTTCCGAATTCTGTATAGCCAAGTACTTCTGCAATACAGTTAAATAATTTTTGCTGAATCTCCGTTTCCGGTTTAACAATTTCCTCTACTTTTCTCTCCGGCATCGGGAGTGCCTTTTTATTTACCTTCTGGTTCTGATTCAATGGAATTTTATCAATCTGCATGGTAACTGCCGGAACCATATAAGCAGGCTTTGTTTCCTTAATAAAATCATTTAAGCCATTGATATCCACTTTGCTGTCGGATACCACATACGCTGCAATGTATTTTCCACCGCCTGCCTCATCAAAGGCGACTACCGTTGCATCTTTGATACCCGGATATCTTCTTATGACTTCTTCCACTTCGGAAAGTTCAATTCGGAAGCCTCTAATCTTAACCTGGGAATCCTTTCGTCCAATAATCTGAATATTTCCATCCGGAAGATATCTGGCAATATCACCTGAATGATACAGTATCTCATATCCTTCCGTATCATCATAAATGTTCTTCGTATACACCTCCGCCGTCTTCTCAGGCTTGTTCAAATATCCCCTGGATACCTGATAGCCAGAAATCATCAGCTCCCCACAGGCACCAGCCGGCAGCATACGCCCAGCCTTATCCGTAATATAAAGCTTAACATTATCAAGTGCCTTTCCAATCGGAATATTCGGATAATATTTATCCACTTCAAACGCAGTTACAAGAATGGTCGTTTCCGTTGGTCCATAAACATTGATGAATTTGTAACCCTTCGGCGGTTCGCAGGGAACAAGCTTCTCTCCACCTACGGAAAGATACTTCAGACTCTCACAATCCATTTCCTGTGCAAACTGTCTGCCCACCTGGGTTGTCATAAAGGAGTGGGTAATACCATTTTCTTCAAAGTATTTCTGAATTCCAATAAAATCAAGCCGGATTTCTTCCGGGATAATATGTAGTTCTGCCCCATTGGCAAGTGCACCATAAATATCCATCATGGAAGCATCAAAACCAAAGGACGCATAAGCTGCTATTTTACAGGTAGAATCAATACTGTAATATTTTCTGTACCAGCGGCAGAATGCCGTGATATTTCCATATTCCAGCATACACCCTTTCGGCACACCTGTGGAACCTGAGGTGTACAGCAAAATAAACAAGTCATGTAACTGCGGCTTTTTCAACGCAATGTCTTTGCTTTCAAGCTGCATAATTTCATCGGTAAATAAAACAGTTCCCTGATATCCTTCCACCAGATGTAAAAGTTCCCTGTCAGCAATCAAGAGTTTGGCCGCGGAATCCTCCAGCATATACATCAACCGGTCTTTCGGATAAGACGGGTCAAGGGGCTGATAGGCTGCACCTGCCTTAATAACGCCCATCGGTGCAATGGCCATATACTCACAACGCGGAATCAGAATGGACACTACATCTTCCGTACCAATTCCAAGAGATGTTATGTATTTTCCAAGCCTGTCACTGATTTCATCGAGCTCTTGATAAGTATATTTCTTATCTTTAAATACGACAGCCGTATGCGTCGGTATGTTCTGTACCATTTCCGTAAACATATCGGAAACTGTTTTACTTCTGTCATATTCACAGAGTGTATCATTGAACTGTGCAATCTGATTTACTGCATTTTCCGAAATAATGGAAACTTCCGAAACATAACGGTTCTTCAACATGGAGTCCATTGCTGCCTCATAAGCTTCCAGAATTCCATCCACAAAAGCATCACTGTACATATCACCGCGGAATTCTGCAGTAAGTACATATTCGTTATTGTACTCCCTTACCTGGATAAGCAGCGGCATTTTAGCCATATCCAGGGACAGGTCATGCCCTCTCGCAACTGTATCCCCAATCGGATAATCATCACTAAGCTCTGCCTGATAAGCAAAGGTAAGGTCTGAATTAAATCCATATTTTGCACAGATATCAGAAAACGGGAAAATATCATTTGCCATAGAAGACAGAAGCTGTTCAGAAAGCTCTGTCATATATGCCTGAATTGTAGTTTTCGTATCAAAACTGCAATAAACAGGAAGTGTCTTTACCAGCATGCAGACTGTATTTTCCAGTCGGGAATCATTTCTGCCATTATAAATGGTCGCAAAAAGGCTGTCTTCTGCATTCGAATATTTCGACATCAGGATACCAAACACACCGGTAAATAAGATATTGGGTGTCACGCCCAGCTTTTCGCAACAGGACAGAATTTTATCTTCTGCAATACTAAGTTTTCTTTCCAGATATCCCTTTTCCGGAATTTTGCCAGATACATCCGGAAGTGGAAGGGATTCTGTCTCCACGTCCCCGAAAATACTGTCATAATACTTCTCTGCTTTTTTATATTTTCCTTCCTGCATCTGCTGTTCTTCATCCAGTGCAGCATCAAATCCGGTATAGGTTTCTTTTTCCAGCTTCTCACCTATATAAGCCCGGTTGATATCCTCGAAAATAATATCATAGGAATTACCGTCTGCAATGATATGATGGAAATCTGTGAAAAGATATTTCCGGTCTTCCGTAACATAAATTTCCGCACGGAATAAACGTCCTTTCTCAAGCCGGAATGGACGTACCAGTGCCTTTTTCAAGTCTTCAAACTGTTCCTCAGTTGTCTTGGTCACTTCCGGTACAAAGCTTCCCTCGCCAGAACGCTGTACCATCTCGCCCTTATCATTCAGGAACACCTCTGTAAGCAGATAGGAATGGGCATTTACCATCTGTGCGATCGCATCGGATAGCTTCTGCACATCCACTTCCTTATCCAGTTCAAAAAGAAACGGAATATTATACACGGTACTCTCAGGGTTCTTACTACATTCTGCAAAAATTCCCTTTTGG
Organism: uncultured Lachnospiraceae bacterium; assembly: GCA_934385475.1. GTDB lineage: Bacteria > Bacillota > Clostridia > Lachnospirales > Lachnospiraceae > UBA3282. Next base: position 11,287 of record CAKRPS010000015.1, read on the forward strand.
GAACCGGTAAGCGGATAAACATCCCGCTTCTCATAGGTTCTGATTTTGGGTGCAAGCATTACATACTTTTCCAGTTTTTCCACGGTGTTATTTTCATGAATGTCACTGGTCTTTACCGTAACACCAAATTCGTCCGAAATCAGGATACACAGCTTCATGGCACTGATGGAAGACAAACCTGCCTTGTAAAAGCTTGTATCAATTCCAAAAAAGTCGTTTTCCACAACCTTTGCAACAATTTCAAAAATCTTTTTCTGCATCAGAGTTTCCGGCTCTTTTAGATTTTGAGGCTGTGAAACAGGTTTTGGCAACGCGCTCTTATCGATTTTGCCATTTGCTGTTATCGGCATTTTATCTAACTGAATGAAGACATCCGGAACCATGTAATGTGCCAGTGATTCTGCTGCATAGGCAGAAAGTTCCCCGGAATCAATCTTATGGTCTGCCATAAAATAACAGCAAAGATACTTATTATCAACCGGTACGGTAATACTGGTAATGATTCCTTCAAAACTGTTGATTACCTCTTCAATCTCTCCCAGCTCAATTCTTAATCCCCGCAGTTTAATCTGGTTATCGATTCTTCCGAAAAATTCAATCTCGCCGTCCGGATTAATTCTTGCCAGGTCACCGGTTTTATACGCTCTTTCGCCATTCAAATCAATGAAAACTGCCGCTGTTTTTTCAGGCAGGTTGATATAGCCACGTCCGACCCCAAGACCGGCAACCACAAGTTCCCCTGTCTCGCCATCCGGAAGAACGTTATTGTCCTTATCAATCACATACACCTTCGCATTCCCATTGGGCGCACCGATGGTAATATTCTTGCTGTCCGTAATCACTTTCATCGTACAGCTTATGGTTGTTTCTGTAGGTCCATAGCCATTCATAATATAAGCATCCGGATTGACAGAACGGATTTTATCATAAAGTGCCGGCGGGAAGGCTTCTGCCCCCACATCAAAAACTTTAATCCGGGAAACCGCTTCCTGAAGCTGTGGCAAATCAATCATGTTAGACAGATAGGTCGGTGTTGTCGTCATGATATCAACGTTATTTTCTACCATCAAATTACCCAGCATGACCGGATTCTGAATCTCTTCATCACTTGCAATTACCGCAGTAAGTCCGTTAGTCAGGGGCAGGAACTCTTCCAGCACGGATACATCAAATGTCATAGCCGCCATGGAAAGGGAAACACTACCTCTGCTTACATATCCATACGTTTCCCCATTTTTCGGATTGGGATTCACAAAATTGGCAAGGTTTATGTGCTCAATCATAACCCCTTTGGGCTTTCCGGTGGAGCCGGAGGTATAGATACAATAGCAAAGGTCATGTTCTTTTATTTCCACTATCGGATTTTCTGTGTTCTGATGCGCAAGTAAATCCTCTAACAGAAGTATCGTACACGAAAGCTTTGCGAACAGCTCCTTACGCTCTTTGGCAATTTCCTTTGTTGTTATGACAAAAGGTACACCGGCATCTTCAAAAATAAACTGTATTCTGTCATCAGGATAATCCGGTGCTGCCACGGCAAAGGCACCGCCTGCTTTTAAAATACCCTGTCGCACTGCATAAAAATCACAGCAGCGTTCCAGTACAATGCCCACAATGATTTCACGTCCTACTCCCTTTTCCAGTAGGGCATTTGCAATTCGGTTTGCCCTTTCATTCAGTTTGGAATACGTGAAGCTTTCCTTGCTGGTTGCCACTGCACACTTGTCCGGATGAAGCCGAACCTGCTCTTCAAACAGCTTTGTCACTGGTTGAAATGCAAAAGCAAAATTGTTTTTCTCGTTAATAGCAGACATTCTTTTCCCCTTCCTGTCTAAAAACATATTATTGTATTGTTCATATCAATGGCACGGATATAATCCATTGATTTTGAAATCTTTTTCACCAGCTCTATTCCGTGGATATCAAATTCCTCACTGTCATAGCTGTACTCCAGCGGGTTGAAGTTGACTCCGTTATCCCTGATCCTTAACCTGCACAGATCATCCTCGAGACAAAGATTGATATCAATCCAATTGGAAGTTTTTCCACCGAATTTGATAATGTTTACGGTCATCTCCTCTGCACATACGGCAGCCAGATTTGCTTTCGTTCCGGACACCCCTTTTCCCTTGCAGAACTCCATGATTCTGGTATGTACAACCATCGCTTCATCCATCGTACTTTTAATCGAGAAGTCCAGATTGATTCCGGGGTTCTCATCGGGGACAATATAAAAACCTGCATTCTTATGTTTGATCTTCCTGAAAATCCAGGTTGCAATTACTGTGACAAACTCTGTCACAACAAATCCTGCTGCAATCCCATCAATACCGATTCCGTCAATCTGTTTCCAGATCAGAATCCCTGCAAAGGTTGCCGGCAAAACGACCACCGCATTTTGAAGAAAGGTAACAAAGCTTGCAATCGCCGTCTCTTCAATGGATTCATAATAGCTGACAATAAATTTATTCCATAGATAGGGAATTACACATATGGCAAAAATACGAAGTGCATTCACCATCTGTCTGCCAAGTTCTCCCCCGCCACTTCCAAACAGAATCGTAATCTGCTCGGTAAACACCATAATAATGGCGAATATAGCCGCCAGCATAATGTAACTGTATTTCAGCATTTTATTGCACAGAACGCGGATTCCCACATAATCCTTTTCTCCAAAAAGAATTCCTGCGACGTTGGGAATCACACCAATAATTCCACCGGTAAGCATTTCCACAATCAGGAGGACATTATCACAGACCGTAAATACTGCCATGCCGTCCTCACCGATCTGGTTGATAATGATCGTATTTAAACCAAGCGCCTTGATAAAACTTGTTGTCATAAAAACAAGCATCGGCACGCCTGTAACAACCGCTTCTTTGAGGATTGCAAAATCTCTGGCCTTCAACCGGACAAAGCGGATATTTCGTTTATCAGAACGGATATAAACCACGAAGACTCCCATTGCAAACAGAAATCCAAGCACGGTAGATAAAGACGCACCTGCAATTCCAAGTGGAGTAAATCTGAGAAAGATGTAATCAAGTACAAGATTGATCACATTGGCAAGAATAAGATAGGTAGATGCAAGTTCCGGGTGATTTTCGACCCCAAGGTAATTTACCATCATAAGACCAATTCCGATAATCGGCGCACCTAACATGCTGATTCGAATATAATCTCTTGTATAGTTTGTCAACGCTCCGCCCCCGGGTACGAGAAGCTTTGCAATCGGATCTGCAACCGGGAACGCACAGAGTGAAAAAATAAAGCCCACCATCAGTGTAACAAAGAACGTAACAGAAAATAACCTGGAAGCACTTTCCTTGTCACGTTTACCAAGCATATTTCCCACTGCTATGGAACCACCGATTCCAAGACAGTAACCGGTAAGCTGAATAATCGTTTCAACCGGAAGACTCATCGTAACCGCAGACATTGCTTCCACGCCGATCAAATTACTCACAAAAATCGTGTCCACAATGTTTCCCAGCTGAAGTGCCAGCGACATCATAATGCCCGGAATAATATACTTGTTCAGCTTCGCATTCAATAATCTGTTATTTCTCTTATCTGTCATGTTATCCCCTTTGAAATTATGAAATATTACCAAATAAAAGTCATTTTTCTTGTATTAATTTACAATTTAGCACAAATAACCTCATGTTTCAAGCATAGAGATACTCAAGTTTCCGTAATTTTGTCCACAACCGGATTATCTTTCAGATACTCTCATAAACAACTTTCAAAAATTGCTCAAAATATAAGAAATCTTCATTCTTTTTGATGTAAAATTAAATCACCACAAAATAATCCTACTAAATAAAAAAAGAAAAAGATTCCTTATGGTTAATTCTACATCAAATACTTATACTTTGAAACGGGAAATTTTAACTTTTTCCAAAAACCTTTTTCCAAAAATTTCAACGCATCTGTATAAAATTTGTGACGCTTGATATTGTCAGGTATTCAAATAGAGATAAAAAATAAAAGAAGTTACATATCGAAATGTATTGCTCAAAAAATGTTTTATTTTTCTGTACATCATGTCTGTTATCGTATAAAATAAATGCATACAATATTTTCGTAAATTTTCGTTTCGTTACATCACATTTTACACACACAATAACCTATTAATCCGGGAGAATAAAAAATGATCAATTACCACTATGGAAAAAATGCATTTCCTACATTTCAGGAAGGAATCCGCCGTGAATGGGCACTGACAAACGGCATCGGCGGTTATGCCGGAAGTTCCCTGATCGGTGCACATAACCGGACGCATCAGGGATATCTGATCGCGAGCCTGCACCCACCAATCGAACGTTATCTTGTATTTTCAAAGATCAATGAATCCCTGTCTGCATCTGCCAGATATAACCTTGAGACATCCCAGCACAGGAAAGATGGCAAAACCTGCTATACACAGGGGCAGGAATATCTCGTTTCTTTTTCTTATGACGGAAGTGTCCACTACACATACCAGGCGGGATCCCTCATACTCAAAAAACATATCTGCCTAAAGCAAGGTGTCAATGTCTGTGCCATTGCTTATGAAATTGAAAATAATGGTCCTGATACCTTTCTCACGCTGGTTCCACTTTTTAATTTCCGTGAACACAGTGCAGCCAGCCGCCCGGAAGACTTTCATTTTCATACTTCCCTGAGCGGCAATTCGCTCTGCCTGATCCCGGAAAGCCATCCTGATACTGCCATTTTATTCCAGACCAGTGAAGGTATTTTTTCCGACCATATGCCAATTTTTGATATTGACATGCAGCTCCAGACTGAGGTCGATCTTGAGACGGATGGACTCGACTGTCACTATTGTCCCTATGAAGTCACCATTTTTCTTCCAGCGAAAAGCCACAAACAGATTTCTGTGCTGTGTTCTGTGATTGCTGCCGATGAATCATTTAGAGATATCACGTCAGATACTTCTTTTGACATTTTAAAAGAACAGGAAAAGTATACAAAATCTCTCTATGAAGCCGCATGTATCCACGATGATTTTGCAGACCGCCTGGTTCTCGCTGCGAACCAGTTTCTCTGCAGCCGCGCTTCTACAGGCTATAAAACCGTGCTTGCCGGGCTCCCATGGTTTACGGACTGGGGACGCGACACGATGATTGCATTCACCGGACTGACACTCTGCACCGGACGCAGAAAAGATGCCGAAGAGATCCTTTTAACATTTTCCAGATACATTCGTCACGGGATTGTGCCAAACATGTTTCCAGATGACAATACAGCTCCGCTTTATAATACAGCGGACGCTTCCCTGTGGTATTTCTACGCAGTATGGCAGTATCTGCAGTATTATCCGGATACCGCTGCAAACGCTTTCGTACAGAAAAATATTTATCCTCATCTGAAGGAAATCATTTTCGCATACAAAAATGGTACAGATTTCAATATTTATATGGAAGAGGATGGTCTCATCCATGCCGGAAGCGGTCTTGACCAGATCACCTGGATGGACGTGCGGGTCGGTGACTGGGTTGCCACCCCGCGCCACGGAAAACCGGTAGAAATCAATGCGCTGTGGTATAATGCGTTAAAAGTTATGGAGGAACTTGTAAGACGGTATGAAGAGGATAATGCTATCAAAATTCCCGACACCCACGCTATGACTTCCCACGATTATGCCACGCTTGCGGAACTTGTAAAGGAATCGTTCTGCCGGAAGTTCTGGTGGGAGGAAAAGGGCTGTCTTTATGATGTTGTGGATGGGGATAAGCCGGATGACCACCTTCGTCCAAATCAGATTTACGCGGTGTCACTGCCTTTTACCATGTTATCGCGGGAACGGGAAACAAAGATCGTCATATTTGTCAAAAACCATCTCTATATCGGCTGTGGCCTGCGCTCCCTCACCTGCGACCATGCTGACTACCACGGCATTTACTGTGGCTCTCTGCCCAAACGTGATGCTGCCTACCACCAGGGTACGGCATGGGGATTCCTGCTCGGCGGTTTTCTGTCCGCCTACGCAAAAGTCTACGATCACTCCCCGGAATGTACTGAGGAGCTTCTTTCCATGCTCGAACCTGTACGTCATCATCTGGCTGACAATGGTTGTATCGGCTCAATCTCCGAAATTTTTGACGGAGATGCACCTCACACTCCACGGGGATGCTATGCGCAGGCATGGAGTGTCGGTGAAACACTGCGGGCTTATATGCAGGATATACTGCCATATATGTGATCCCTTTCCCGCTATTTTGCTATACGCAGGATATACATTTATTTCACCATCACCACCGAATATCCCGGCACTGTCAGTGCTCCATTCCGGAGCACTGCTTCTTCTGTGCCCGTAAGAAGCACTCCACCAATCCCAAGACTGTTTCCACTCTTTTCGCTAACCGTGACACCGGACAAATCTATGACCGTGCTCTCCGGTGCAAGGTTGTACACCAAAAGCAATTCCGAATCGCCATACGTTTTCTTTATCACGCAGACTTTATCATCCGAAACACTCTCCTCAAAAGTCACCGTTCCACGGGCTATCTCAGGGTACTCATTTCGGAATTTTATCGTCTGTCTGACAAACTGGTAAATGGAATTTCCGTCGTTTTCCTGTGTCATAAATGAACCGTATTTCATTTTTATGGCATCCATGCCTGCTGGTCCTTTACACATTCCATCGGCCGCTGCATCCTCGCTCCAATACATCGGCGCACGTTTATTTTCATCCCGGCCGGAGCCTTTCATGCCAAGTTCTTCTCCATAATACAGAAAAACACTTCCGGACATCAAAAGGTTCATTGCCTGCGCGATCTTTGTCTGTTTTTCACTGTTATCCCCGGAATAATAACCTGCGCTTCGCGCCATATCATGGTTTGTATAAAATGGTGCATCAATATAGCTGTCACTGTACCGGGAAAGATTATCCTGAAGACTTACCAATGCCTTTCCATAGGAGGATGCAGAACCATTTTTAAGCACAGCTGCGATCGTACCGGTACTGTCTGCAAAAGAGAAATCAAAACAACTGTCAATACCGCTCTCATAATATTTAACGTAGGTATTCTGGTCTGTCCAGACCTCAGCCACGATATAGGCATCCTCTTTTTTCTCTTTTACCATGGAATTAAACCATGACAAAACTTCCACATTTTTATCATCACTTCCACTGTAATACTCTTTTGCCGCATCCAGCCGGAATCCATCCACACCCATGCCCAGCCAAAAGTCCACGATCTTGTCAAATTCATCACGGACCGCCTGGCTGCCAAGATTTAAATCCGGCATCCCACTCCAGAACTGTGCCTCATAATACCAGTCTGTACCATCAAGCTTACTGTAACCGCCCTGCATTTCCCTGGAAAAATTATAGTAATCCACATAAGGACACTCCAATGTATCCGGCTCTGCTCCCTGCGGCAGATTTTTCAGGTAATCTGCTGCTGTTTTAAACCATTCGTGCCCGGAAGACGTATGGTTCATGACAAGGTCGATAATGACATTAATCCCCCTCTCATGGCATGCCTCGATCAGATTTTTAAAATCATCCATCGTACCATATTCCGTGTCAATACCACAGTAATCTGTCACATCGTATTTATGGTATGTTGTGGAAGGCATGACCGGCATCAGCCATATTCCATTACATCCGAGATCCGTGTCTGTCGCCGGATCACCGTCATTGATATAATCTAACTTTTCCGTCAGTCCATTCAGATCCCCAATGCCATCCCCGTCACTGTCAAAAAAACTATACACAAACACCTCATACCAGGTACGGTAATTATCATCAATGATCTGCACATCTCCTGTATCGGCCTCATTCATCAGAGAAAGGGCTGTCAATTCTCTGTTCTGTGTACCGGAATTTTCTTCCACGGACCTTTCCGTTGCCGTTCTGTCTGAATTATCCACAGTATTCCCCGAAAAAGCTGCTCCATTTCCGCATCCCCCTGCGTGAACTGTCAACATGCCGGCTAAAAGAGCCGCAATAATTCTCTTTTTCATCTCATCCCTCATTTCTGCGCTATATATCTCTGCACTTTTACAATTACGTCTGCCTAGGCGTGTTCACGACTTGCACCCGTTAGAGCGCGCCCATGGCGCGCAAACAAAAAGAGCAGGAATTTCCCCTCCCTGCTCTCCTGGCAGATTTTCCATCCACCCATGGCATACCAAAACGTGCCCCTTATTCAATATAATATCCTGTGGATCAGCCCTTGACAGCTCCGCTCATACCTTCCACATAGAACTTCTGTGTCATTAAGAACAAAATAGCGATCGGGATTGATACCACAACTGCACCTGCTGCGAAACAGGTATACCAGCTATCAATATACTCTTTCTCAAGCATCTTCCAAAGGCCGATGGATACCGTATAATACCTTGCATCTGCGCGGCAGATAACTTTACCGAAAATAAAGTCAACCCACGGTGCCATAAAAGATGTTAAGATCGTATAAACGATAATCGGTTTACTGAGCGGCACGGTAATCTTTGTAAACACCTGCCATCTTGTCGCACCATCAATGATCGCAGCCTCATCCAAAGACTTTGGAATCGTATCAAAAAATCCCTTTGAAACATAGAATCCTACACCAGAGCCAGCAGCAAATACGACAATCAGCGCCACACGGATCATTCCACCATCAGCCAGATTAAGCGCTCTTAAAATATAGTACACAGCAATCATGGACATAAAGGATGGGAACAACCCGAGTATCATCGCAATATTCATAAATGGTTTTCTCATCTTAAAACGCATTCTTGACATACTATATGCCACAGAAAGCACAAAAATCGTAGAAATAATGCAGGTAAAAACTGCAATCACAAAGGTGTTCATAAACATCCTCGGAAAGTCCAGAATACTGGTATCCGTAAACAATTTAATGTAGTTATTAAATGTGTATGTTTTCGGGAAAAATGTGGTTACATAAGAACCTTTCTCCCCGCGGAAGCTTGTCAGGACTACCCAGAAAATCGGGAGCAGCCAGATAAATGCCAGTATTGCCAGAAAAATATGAACTAACACATTTACCACTATTTTACGGATTTTTGCCATATTGGATGTGCCACTTTTTTTTGCAGCAGCTGCTGTGTTCGTATGTGTCCTGCTCATTACATGAATCCCTCCTCATCTTTATAGGATGTGGTATTACGGTAGGTTATCAGTGCTACAATTGAAAGTACAACAAATGTCATAATACCGATAACGGCACCTAAGTTATAGTAATTCTTATCAACAGTCAGCTTATACAGCCAGGTAACCAGAAGGTCTGTCTTTCCTGCTGTGGCATCCACCGGAGTAGGATTTCCACCGGACAGAAGGAAGATGACGTTGAAATTGTTGATATTACCGGTAAACTGTGTAATCAGATAAGGTGTCATAACAAATGACATGTAAGGCAGTGTAATTCTAAAGAATATCTGTACGGAATTGGCTCCGTCAATTTTTGCCGCCTCATAAAGTTCACTTGGAATATTCTGTAAAATACCGGTCACCTGAAGTAAAGTATACGGAATACCTACCCAGAGGTTGATGATAATAACCGTTGCTCTCGCCCATGTTGCACTGGAAAAGAACGGCAATGCGGTATCGATCAGGCCATATTTTAACAACAGCGTATTTACGATTCCGGTTGGCTGTAACATGGTACGCATGATCAGCAGTGATACGAACTGCGGTACTGCGATAGAAAGTACAAAACAGAATCTCCAGAATGCCTTTCCTCTTGTCTCCTTACGGTTGATGATGATTGCCAGGATCATGCCGAAAATATAGTTTAATGCGGTTGCTAAAACAGCCCAGATCAGTGTCCATCCCAATACGGAATAAAACTGTTTTCCGATGCTGTCACCGAAGTTTAAAATCTTCTGAAAATTCGCCAGTCCTACCCAGTCAAATAATACCAGATGCTCATTGACTTTACTGTAGTTTGTAAACGCCATGGTAATGTTATAGATCAGCGGCAGGATTGTAAAAATTAAGATTCCCAGAAGCGGGGCTGCCAACAGTAATTTATATAAATTTTGATCTAACAAACTCTTGCAGTCTTCTTTAAAGGTGTTTAAGTGCCCGCCTGATTTTGCCAGCACTTCCGATTTATAAGAGCTCCTTACGGACTCTCTCCATGCAATGATAAACATTGCTGTAATATAAACCGTTGCCACTCCATACAACAGGATCAGTGCTGACTGGTCTCCTGCGGTATATTCATAAATACTCTTTTTTTCATTCCATACTTTTTCCTGCTCTCTCCAGCCAAGAGATGGCAGCATGGATAAATTATAAATTCCCGACCGGATCATGTACCAGATATATGCAGCTTCCACTGCAAGAAAAATGATTCCCTTTCCAATCTGTTTATGTGCAATATTTCCTAAGCCCATAATTAACAGAGAAAGTTTTGTGATTATATTTCCTTTTGTCACCGCATTTGTAACCGTGTACGGCGTTGAAAATTCTTTATTTTTTCCTTTTTTCGTTCCAGCCTTATTCACGTTATGGGCCTCCTTTAAATCTCAATGCAGAAACATCCAGGATGCCCATCCGGGCATCCTGGGATTTCTATCAGGAAGAAATCGTTTACTGTGCAGCGTCTGTATTCATTGCCGTATTCATATCTTCTGTTTTCTCTGCTGCGTTATCGGCTGTGATCTCACCAGCGACTAATGCTTTACCCATATTCTCAGCAGGTGACCAGTAGTTACCCATCTCACTTACTAATGGCTGCATAACAGAAGTATCTGTCATAACTTTTGAAATTGCTGTTGCGATCGGATCATCTGCAATCTCAATATTTGTATTTGAAGGAAGAATGTTTCTCATGTCATAGTGATCTTTCTGCGCATCCTCGCCTGCAAGGTAAGCTGCCAGAGACATGGCAACCTGCATGTTCTCTGCGTTCGGGTTAACACCGATCGCTTTAGATCCCATGAAAGATTTCATCTGGCCTTCTGTTCCACCGATGTTTACAGTAGGGAGGGCTGCAACCCCCATGTTGTCACCAAGGGCCTCTTTTACCCCTTCTGCATCCCATGTACCAGAGAAGATAGCATTAACACTGCCATCACGCAAACCGGCGATACCTGCCCCATCTGCATCGTTGACGAAATTCGGGTTTTTGCAAAGGTCTACAAGATACTCAGTAACTGCTGCTGCCTTGTCACCACTAAAATCGACACCTGCTGCTGCATCAGTACCATCACCAAATAATGTACATCCGTTTGCTACATAGAAAGCCTGAATATACCAGGAGTTAGATAATGGGAAGGAAACTTTTCCTTTCTCTAACATGGTATCAAAGCTCTTGATATCATCATCTGAAAATACACTCTTATCATAGTACATAAACCATGTATTTGATGTGAATGGAAATGCTACTACTGCATCATTATAAGTAACCGATGCTACAATAGACTCCGAGTTCGTTGTATTTACATAGTCAAGATAGCTTCCTCCAAGCTCTGCTAATGCGTTTGCGGCCAGCAGATCCGGAATGTTATCGTTTGCTAACATGTATACATCTGCAGAATTTTCAACATCCTGTGTAACAGTTGCTTTCGCATCACCCTCTGCACATACACCATAGTTGAAAGTGATATCCCAGTTTGGATGAGCAGCATTGAATGCGTCACACTCTTTTGCAAGCCAGCCTGTATCCTGATCTTCCTGCGGACTCCATACAGTAAGTGTGCCGGACCATGCTTCTTCGTCAGAATCTGCTGTATCTTCGGCTGCTGCCTCAGTACCTGTTGTCTCCTCTGCGGCTGCTTCCTCAGTATCTTTTGTCTCCTCTGCGGCTGCATCACTTCCAGCATTGTCTGCTGTTTTGTTTCCGCATCCTGCTACCATGGTTGTCATCATGGCTGCTACCATTAATAATGATACTGCTTTCTTTTTCATCTTTTTCCTCTCCTTTTCTTTTTCCAAAAAAGTTTTGTCTTTATATAAAATGCAATCTGCACTTTATAACATAATTACCTGTGATAAACTGATGCGAGCGTTCGGATCCATGCTCTCCGCTCCTCACTCAGCCTGTCGGTTCCAATCCTCCATCTCCAGTTCCTGCCGACGGTGGACGGCGCATTCATCTGCGCTTCATTTCCCAGCTTCATCAGGTCCTGCATCTGTATGATCGCCACATCCGCAATACTTGCATAAGCCGCTCTTATCAGTGCGTCCGGTATTTCTTCTTTATATTTGATATTCAGGTATTCATACAGATACGCAAGCTCATAATCTGTTTTATCCCTGAAATAACCGACGATTGTTTCATTATCATGTGTTCCCGCATAAACAACAAGATTGCAGTCGGTGTAATTATGTGGAAGGTGTTCATTTGCCGCATCATCTCCAAATGCAGACATCAGAATTTTGATGCCCGGCCATCCGGTTCTTGCCATCAGCTTTTTCACACCCGGTATCTGATTTTTCCCTGCGATGTTCTCAACGATGATATGTGTATCTCCGATCACCTTCTCGATCGCATCCGTAAGTTTCTTTCCAGGACCTTTGCTCCACTTTCCACTTCTTCCATCTTCTGCTTTGTTTGGTACGACATAATACTTCACGACCGCCGCAAAGTGGTCAACCCGTATCACATCAAACAGTTTTGCATGTTCCAATATGCGCGCCTGCCACCATACAAATCCATCCTCTTCCATCCGGTTCCAGTTATATACCGGACTTCCCCACTTTTGTCCGTTTTCCGAAAATGCATCCGGCGGAGAGCCAGCGACTCCTTTGGGCGTTCCATCCTCTTCTAATAAGAAAAGTTCCCGGTTCGCCCATACATCCACACTGTCTAATGCCACATAAAACGGAAGATCGCCAATAAGCTGAACGCCTCTGCTGTTTGCATATTCCTTTAGTTTCTTCCATTGTCTGAAGAATTCAAACTGGCAAAATTCATAGAACAATATGTCTGTATGCAAATTTCTTTCATATTCCCTTAGCGCCTGCGGTTCCCGGTTGCGAAGCGGCGCATCCCACTTCTGCCATTCTTTATCGCCAAAATGTTTCTTTAATGCGGTATAAAATGCATAATCCGAAAGCCAGCCGGCATTTTCATCACAGAACCTTACAAAAGCTTTATTTTCGATATCGAATCGTGCGAACGCCATTTTCAAAACCTTAAATCGGTTTTCATAGATCATCGCATAATCGATGTCCGTCTCATCATTTCCCCAATGAAAACTTCGAATCTCCTCTACATTGAGCAGCTTCTCCTTCACCAGATCATCCAGATCAATCAGATATGGATTTCCGGCAAATGCGGAATATGACTGATACGGACTGTCTCCGAAACCGGTCGATCCGATCGGCAGCATCTGCCAGTAACGCTGTTTTAAATCCGCCAGCAGATCCACAAACCGGAATGCCGCATCTCCTAATGTACCAATTCCGTATGAAGATGGTAAACTTGTGATCGCTAAGAGGATTCCTGCTCCCCTTGCCATTCTTTTTTTCTCCACCGATCTTCCCGGCCTTTCCTTTTTATTTTTTCGTTTTTTTTCGTATCTGAGACAATTTTATTACCGAGTGCAGGTTTTTGTCAATAATATTGCAACTATCATCAATATTTTTGCCATATTTGCCGTTTTGGGCACATCATTTTTGTCTATTTTGACAATGAAATCCATGGAATTTTCGAAAATTTTAGTGCGTCTACTTGTCAACTTTTCCTTTTCTTTATATAATTTGTTACAAATACAAAAAATCAATCTGTTTTTTACTAAGGAGAGTATCTTACCCATGGCAACAATCAAAGATATTGCAACAAGACTTGGTGTTTCTGTCAGTACCATATCAAAGGGCTTAAACGGTGCAAGTGACATCAGCGAAGAATTGCGTCAGATGGTACTTGACACTGCAGTTGAAATGGGATATACAACCAAAAAGTCAAAGAAAAAAGAAAACCGCAAACTTGCGGTCTTTGTTGAGAATATGGAATATGAAACGGAAGACCAGTTTGGCTATGACATCGTGCTCGGTTTCAAACAAAATGCCTTCCGCTATAAATGGGATGTCACCGTCATTCCAGTCACACCCGCGTTTCAACTCACGGAAAAATACGATACTTATATATTAAAAAACGGTTTCTGCGGTGCTTTTTTAGTTGGATTTGCCCTGCATGACGAATGGATGCAACAGCTTTCCCACACTACAATGCCGACCGTTCTTTTCGATAACTATATTGAAAAAAATCCGAATGTCTGCTATGTCGGTACCGATAATTATGAGGGCATTGACGCAGCCGTAGACCATCTTTACATGCTTGGCCACAGAAAAATTGCTTTCTTAAACGGTTCCCTGCACTCCATGGTATCCGAACAGCGCCAGGAAGCATTTTATAATAGTATGAAGGAACATGGTCTGACCGTTGATGAGAGACTGACTGCCTACGGCTATTATGTCGCCGACAGTGCAAGGTATCACGTTCCCACATTTCTCAGTGCAGGTGCCACCGCGATCATCTGCGGCAACGACCTCATCGCCTCCGGTGTAATTACCGAGTGTAAGCTGCGCGGCTTCCGTGTTCCGGAAGATATCAGTGTTGTCGGTTTTGATGACCTGCCATTCTCTGCTTCCTTAGAGCCACCGCTTACCACGGTCCGTCAGGAGCGCAATGAACTTGGAAAATGCGCTTACGTCGTTTTAAATTCGCTGGTGCACCACATCCCGTTCTGCCGGACGCAGATCCGTGCCAGACTCATAGAAAGAGAATCGACAGCACGCTGTCAGGCAACGCCCGGAACACTGTTTTGATGTGCTATTTCAGAAAGAAGCTTGCTCTATATGATGAATATGTCACATACGGAGCTTTTCCCGAACTTGTTGACATCGTACACAAAAGAACCTGCCTGAGCAGCATTTACCAGACCGTTTATATCGGAGACATCATTACGCGGAATAAAATCACCAACGATTTTGCGGTAAAACTTATTTTGAAAAAAATTGCGGAAGCAATTACCAAACCACTCTCCTTTAGCCGACTCACTAATATAGTTAAAAGCACCGGTACCGCCCTGGGAAAACAGACTGTAATCAATTATGTTGGCTACATGATAGATTCCTATCTGATTTTTGCAATTCAGAATTATGCAGGAAAACTTGTTGATAAAGAAACCTCTCCTAAATACTATTTTATGGATACCGGTCTCCTTGGTCTTATGCTTTTGGACTGTAAGTCTGCAGGTACTTGATAACATGGATACAAGAGAACGCGAAACCAGAGCTTTTGTAAAGCTCAACAATTTTATCCAAGACTCAAGATGTATTCTGATAACAAATAGTGAAGAAGCTATTCTTGACTGTAACGGCATCGAGATGGAAGTTGTGCCGGCCTGGAAATGGTTACTGGATATAACAGAAAAGGACAAACTCATCTTATAAGAAGCTTCCTCTTCCTCTCGATCATTTCCTCAATCTTCTCAATGTACAGCCCTACATCCTTCACATTATCGCACCGCTCGATCCTTCCATCAGGATACACACGCTTTGTGATCGTTCCGGCACCGCAGGCTACGATAGTCTGTTTCTCCTCCATGATCAGGATGTTGTAAATTCCATACTTATCCTCTTTGGAATAACCCACATTCTCAAAATTTCCCGACATATTCTTCTGCCGGTACAGATAATACGGAACCATATCCATATCTTTTGCTCCCTGAGCTGCAATTTTCATTGTTTCGTCTGTATTGTTATAGGCGGTTATTCCGTTCTCCTCGATCCACTTACCAAGCTTCGAGGCCCTTTTTACAGCCAGAGAATGTACCGTCAGGGAATCCGGGTCAAGCTCCTTAATCGCTTCGATGGTGTGAACCACATCCTCCTTCGTCTCCTCCGGCAGTCCCAGAATGATGTCCATATTGATATTTGTAAAACCGATCTCTCTGGCCATCCGGAACGCTTCTATCACCTGCTCTACGGTGTGACGCCTGCCGATCAGCTGTAAGGTCTCCTGCTTCATGGTCTGCGGATTTACAGAAATTCTGGTGACATCGTGTCTGTACAATACGCGCAGTTTCTCCTCGGTGATGCTGTCCGCGCGCCCCGCTTCCACGGTAAATTCCTGCACGGTGCGAAAATCAAATGTCACCTTGAGTTTTGTGAGAAGCCTATCCAGTTCTTCCGCAGACAAAGAACTTGGCGTTCCGCCTCCTATATAGACGGTATCCAGTATCCTGCCCTCATACATCCGTGCGACTGCTTCCAGCTCCCTTTCCAGCGCTGTCAGATAATCCGCCACCCTATCCTTCCAGACGGAAATCGGAAAAGAAGTAAATGAACAGTACAGGCAGGTTGTCGGACAGAACGGAATGCCGATATACAGGCTGTATCCGTCCTCATAATGCAGGCGGCTCAGAATCTCGCTCTCTCTTTTGGCAATTTCCATTCCCAGTTCTATCTTTTCCTCGCTGACAAAATGTTCCTCTCTCAGAAATGCCTTGATTTCTTCGTCGCTTTTTCCCTGTTCCATCATGGTCATAGCAATCTTCGTCGGACGGATTCCGGTCAGATTGCCCCATGGCAGACTGATTCCGGTCTCCTCCCGCAGGGAAGTATACAGAAACCGTTTCAAAGCATTCTTATAAGCACCCATCTCCAGCTTCTCTGTGAGATTCCACACATATTCATGGGCAGACTGCGTTTTGAAGATCACCTTGTCTTCCTCAAACCAAAGTTCCATGACCGGAACAGTCTCCCGCACCTTTCTATCTCTTACCACTGACTCCGGAGTCAGCACCTTCAGTTCCCATTCCGGATAAAACGCCTTTATCAGTGCATGAATATCATATTCAAACTGTGCCTTATTGCATTTAATGATCTGCATAATATCTATACTCCTGTGCTATTATGTTTTCCTGTTCACTCTCTTTTTTCCATTATTTTTTATATATAAATGACCTCTCTATCGTATCACAGTGACAGGCGATATGCCATTTATTTTTCAGAGTGTAAACACGCGTCCATGGAGCACAAATGAAAAGCAGGTCACTCCATCCTGGGGAGCGACCTGCTAAATGGCCATTATTACTTTTAATCAATTCACGGAATTTATCACAATATCACCTGAGGAATTATTGATTACGATCTGTTTTTCCGTATTGTCATTGTTAACCTTGTATGTGGAATCACACTCCTGACCTTCAACCCTGATCTCGCCAAATTCCGTCGTAAGCTCCATGTTATATTCCTTGGGCTTTTCTATTTCCATCTGAACGTTTCCGAAGGACACCTCTATCTCCATATTCTCTGCTGCAACCCTCGTCAGTGTACAGTTTCCACTGTCCGTCTCAACATCCAGACGCTTATTCAGGATACCATTACTTACGTTGACATCACCAAACTCACTGTTGACTGTAAGCTTTTCTCCCCTGACAGCCGCCAACTCCATGTTGCCGCTGCTCAGTTCATAATTCATCTCGGAAACCTCAGATGTTTTCACATGGATATCACCAAATTCGCTTTCGAGCGAAGCTTCCCGTCCCCGCAGCGTATCTCCGTCTATATCGCCGGATTCGTTTCTCACTGTCAGCGTATCAAATTCCAGCGTCTTAAAATTAAGATCGCCAAAGCTGTTTTCAATCGTAATTTTTTCAGCACTCAGGGAATCCAAATTGATATTTCCGCTGGAAACATTCATGGAAATATCGGTTCCCTCATAATTTTCCGGCACATATATCTTCACGTAAGTAGGATCGGCATCTGTCCATACATCCCCTGTAAAGCCGATGGAGAAAAACTGGTGATCCCCTCCCAATTTACTTGTATTCTCCTGCACTATAAGCTTTTGCCCTTCTACCTTTATTTCAGGAACATATCTGCCGATCAGCTGATATTCCACGCCATAATGATCCGACGCAATCACACTGCAGTCCGCAAACTCTACATCAATCTCCATCGCATCGAATGCGTCAAGTTCTATCTTGTCGCTTACCATCCTGTCATTATCAGAAGTCTGTAATGTTTTATTCGAGTATATTCTTATGCCGCTTCCATCCATGGACATTCCATAGACCTGTCCGCCAAACAATGCTCCAATCCCCCAAAGGATACCGCCCACTGCCAGGCAGATTGCACTGACAATATATATTTTCTTATTTATCATCTTTCTTCTCTCCCCTCTTTGCAACCTTTCCGAATAATCCGATCAGACCGCGGATAAGTTTCACTAACAACAGATAGATACTATATACAACTGCGGTTCCCACTCCTGTTACTGCAACAGCATAGCCTATACAGGACAGAAATACCGGAAAGCTTTGTGTGATTACCGTAAAGCCACCAAGCAGAACAAACACTGCAGATATGATCAGGGCAACTCCGGAAACGGCAACCGCAAATAAAGTCGCCACAATTGCAATGACAAGTGCAGCACATGCCGCAAAAATTGCCACCGCCACTGGCAGTGCGATCGGTCCGGCAAATAAAGCCAGAATTCCGATCCAGACTGCGGACATTCCACTTTTCACCGTTTTCGGTTTTTCCTCTTCGCTACTGTTTTTGATTGCCAGATCCAAAATAATCTGATCTCCGGCCATCGCCGGATCTCCCAGGTCCTGAATTGCCTGCTGTTCGTTTTCCTCCCCGGCCTCTTCAAAATATTCCCGGAAATACTCCATCGCCTTATCATATTCTGCTCTCGGCAGATGATTTAACTTCTTTTCCAGTATGGAAATATATTCTCCCTTAGTCATGATTCTCCTCCTCACCTACACTCTTTTCCTGCATTTTACTATCCTGTCCGGATTCTTCATTCGCCCTGAGAAGCTCTGTTATGGTATCTGTGTACTCCCGCCATTCTTCCTTCAGCATCGCAAGCTGGCTGCTTCCCTTCTCCGTAATGTGATAGTACTTTCTGTTTCTCCCGTTAAACTGTTGGTCATAGATCTCAACATATCCCTGATCCGATATCCTCTTCAAAATAGGATACAGTGTAGAGTCCTTCAGATCAGAGATCACCTTCAGATCCTGACCGATCTGATAGCCATAGGTATCTTTTTTGGAAATAACCGACAATAGCAGCAATTCCAACAATTGTGGATTTAATGGAAAATACATTTTCTCACCCTTTCTGCATTTTATATATATCATATTTTTAGGTATCATAACATTACAAATACCACTTGTCAATATATATATCAAATTTTGATATATTATTTTATAGCAAAGACCATAAAAGAGATTTTCTACTATAAAAAAACACCTCCTCAAAAGGAAGTGTTTTTCTCATCCGAAATCTCTTCTGCTGTTTTTTGTTTCTTCTTCCTCTGTTTCACACATTCGGTAAGAAGATACTCTATCTGCCCATTCAGTGATCTGAAATCATCTTTCGCCCATGCGGATAGTTCAGCGTAAAGCGTCTCAGATAATCTAAGTGGGACCTGCCTCTTATCTGCCATTAATACAGACTACCGGAGTTTACTACAGGCTGCGCATCGTGGTTTCCGCACAATACCACTAACAGATTTGATACCATAGCCGCTTTTCTCTCTTCATCAAGTTCCACAAGCTGCTTCTCATTCAATCTTTCCAGTGCCATTTCCACCATGCCGACCGCACCATCTACAATCATCTTTCTGGCATCAATAATTGCCGATGCCTGCTGTCTCTGGAGCATAACCGATGCAATTTCATGGGCATATGCAAGATGTGTAATCCTTGCTTCCAGAATTTCCAGTCCCGCATCAGTGACTTTGCTTTGGATCTCTGCCTTAATTCTGGCAGCAACCGTCTCAGCCGAACCTCTCAGACTTCCCTCATCGGCCATGCCATCTCCGGTTGTATCCACGTTCACGGCAACATCATACGGATATATTCTTACAATATTGCGAAGTGCGGAATCGCATTGCAGAGAAAGATATTCCTTATAATTATCCACGTTGAAAACTGCCTTGGCCGTATCTGTCACCCTCCAAATAACCGCAATTCCAATTTCTATCGGGTTTCCTAAACAATCGTTTATCTTTTGCTTTCCATTGTTCAATGTCATCGCTTTCAGACTGATTTTCTTGGAAGAGCTGTTTCCGTTTGCCGATACCGCTATGTTCAGCGATGAATTTCCTGTATCGGGCATGCTGTCTCCACTCTGTGCAAGCTTGGTTGCTGCTGCCGGATTGACGGCTGAGCAGAATGGATTGACAAAATAAAATCCAGGTTCTCGCAGAGTTCCTTTGTATTCACCAAACAGGGTAAGCACCAATGCCTCCTGCGGCTTGAGCACCTTCAGTCCTCCAAAAAGAACAGCTCCTCCTGCCAGATAGACAATTCCCAATACCATTATCACTACACCGGCTGCTGTTTTCTCCTGATCTAACATAACAGCCCCCACTATGGTTGCGGCAATTGCACATCCATAAAGCAAAATCAAAAGTAACAATACCTGTAACCCATTCTTCTTAGTCGAATAAATTTTCTCCTGCATAAATCTTTCCTTCCTTTCCTATACCGTCTGTTTCTTCACTAATGTTTTCACCCTTAGATAGCATATGCCGGCAAGCATTGCTGCAACGACCGTTATGATCACGGAAACCGCCTTGGCGCCGATCACCGTTCCCAGGATCACGCTTCCGACAATAATTCCCATCGTCCCAAACAGATTTGGAAAAATATACACCGCAACTGCCGTAGACTGCTTGATCACCTCGATCTCGTTCTCCCAGTCAAGCCTCATATACCTGATTCCGCACACCATGCCAAAAACAGTGGAGAATGTGCACAGTGCCAGCCCTTCCGGAACAAACAGAATGCAGTCTATCGGGTCTGCCCCGAAACGAATGCCCAGAATAATACACGCAGGTACGAAAAAGGGCACGGTAAAGAGCATGTTAAAATACATTTTCCCCTTATACAAATCCATTTTATCTATGGGGAAGCTCTGCACAATCCAATAATTCTTTCCCTCTAAAGAGGGGGTACAACAGGTGGTAGCCACCATTCCCACCATCATATATATCGTCGGCGGCAGTGCCGGCAACAGCATTTCCTTGGTAACCGGTGCCCCCGGCATCATCATCGCCAGTATCTCATCTATATTCACAAACAGTGCTGCAATCGCAACAACGGCCACCATCACCTGTCCAAATCCGGCATTTAGCATATAGTAGGAGGAACCAAGCAGTCTTTTCAGCTCCTTAAAGGCAATATTCTGAATGACACCTCTCTCTTTCTGTCTCTGCAGCCTGAAACCGCGCTTTGCCGAATAGGAGACCATTTTAGAGTTAATCTTCCGGTAGTATTTCGCAACCAGCAGATAAAATGCCATCCAGGCAGCTACGGATATCAGGATAAGCCATATAGCAGAAAGAAAATTTTCGCCCCGTACTGCCTGTTCAAAAAATCCGGTCAGCAGCAATCCCACCTTCGAGCTTCCGTTAACATCCACAAGTTTCTCTACTACATTCTCCAGCTGATTCTCCCGCATAGTTGCTTCAATCACAAACCTGCCTGCAACACATAAGAAAAGGAACACAAACATCAGAACTGTCTGGATCAACCTTTTATATTTGAATTTCACGCTTACTCCGGCTGCCAGGAACCCTATCATGGAAGCTGCTACCATCGGTACAATCGGAACAGCCAGAGATAACACAATCCATACAGGATATACCCAGACTGGCGGTTTTGCTGTAATTCCATAACCAATCAGCATGGGAATTGACACACACAAAAGCATTGGCAGAATCTGGAAATACATTGCAAGAAGCTTGCACCTGACGATTTCGCTGACCTGAAACGGCATCGCCATCAGCATATCATACTCTTTAAACCGGAACAGATACCCATTCACCCGGAATACGCAAAGGACAAACGCCAGGGTTCCAATCAGGGTGGCTGACATTGAGGGGATTTCCGGGCTATAGCCAAAATATCCAACTGCAAAGGCCTGCCCGAAGCAAAAGACCATCAGGAAAAAATACAAAACAGCCATACCGATCCACGCACCGATAATTTTGCCTCTCCTCTTTTTATCCCGGCAATGAATATATATATTACGTCTGCTTGTCGATCTTAACATTGTTCTAAGCAGAACCATTGTACTATTTTCCCTCATCTTCCACCTCCAGGAACAGTTCTTCAAGGGACTGATTTCCCACAAGCTCTTCCATTTTCCCGGATTCAATGATTCTGCCATTTCGGATAATTGCAATCTTATTGCAAAGCTTTTCCGCCACATCAAGGACATGGGTGGAAAAGAAAATAGCCGAACCCTTTTTACACATCTCATGCATGATCTGCTTTAATATAAAGGCAGCCTTCGGGTCCAGTCCCACAAAAGGTTCATCCAGTACAAGAAGCTTCGGCTCATGAATAAGCGCTGAAATAATGGCAACCTTCTGCTTCATTCCATGCGAATAGGCCGAAATCAAATCTCCCAGGGAAGGCGTAATCTCAAACATATCGGCATACTTTCTTATCCTTTCTTCCCTCGCAGATGCATCAATATGAAATACATCTGCAACAAAATTAAGGAACTGGATTCCGGTAAGGTTTTCATACAGATCCGGATTATCCGGGATATACGCAGTGATCTGTTTACACTGCATCGGTTCGTCCTTCACCGAATGTCCATCGATCAGAATCTCTCCCTGTTCAAAATCCAGAACACCGACTACCGCTTTGATCGTCGTACTCTTACCGGCACCGTTGTGTCCGATAAATCCATAAATGTCTCCCGCCTCAACAGAAAGGCTTATATTGTCACAGGCAAGCTTTCCCTCTCCATAGGCTTTTGTATAGTTTCTAATTTCCAAAATTCCCATATGTATTTTCTTCTTTCTTTTTGATATACATATGATATCTTTTTGATATCAGATTGTCAATTGTTTCCACCTTAACTTTTCCTTAAATAAAACAGGTATTTTTCGGTACAAAAAAAGTTTGCTCCGGCGAGCAAACTTTCAAGAATTTCCTTCGTAAATTCTTGTTGCTTGCCCACTACACACGAGCATTTTCCTATTACATAAAAAAGCAAGGGCAGCTCTTACACTGTCCTTACTTCTCTTTCAAATTCCACTGTCTTTTTATCATCCCGCTCTATCCGGTATATGACATCCCTGATCAGATCCTGTTAAACGGCTCCTTGTAGCATGCCACCTCACCAAGCTCCTCTTCGATGCGCAGCAGCTGATTATACTTTGCCACACGGTCACTCCGGCAGGGTGCTCCGGTCTTGATCTGTCCTGCGTTGACCGCCACCGCCAGATCCGCAATAAACGTATCCTCCGTTTCCCCGGAGCGATGTGATATCACTGCCTTGTAGCCGTTTTTCTGTGCCATCTCAATGGCATCCATCGCCTCGGATACCGTTCCGATCTGGTTGACCTTCACCAGGATCGCGTTGGCCACCTGTAATTTAATACCCGCATCCAGACGCTTGGTATTGGTGACGAACAGATCATCTCCCACCAGCTGTATCTTGTCTCCCAGACGTTTGGTGAGCATCTGCCATCCATCCCAGTCATCTTCCGCAAGCCCATCCTCAATCGACACGATCGGATATCTCTCGATCAGTTCCTCATAATAGGCCACCATCTCCTCTGTGCTTCTGGTGATCTCCTGGGAACTGTTTTCTAAGTCTCCTCCCGCCTCATAACATTCTGTGACCTGCGAGCCCTTCACCTTAGCCTGGCTGCGTTTTCTCTCCGTCTCTCCCGGAAAATGATAGACACCGTCTGCCTCGTCATACAGTTCAGATGCCGCCACATCCAAAGCAATCCTGATATCCTGTCCGGGTGTATAGCCTGCCGCCTTGATGGATTCCACGATCAGATCCAGTACTGCAAAAGCATCCGGCAGCGAAGGGGCAAAACCGCCCTCGTCTCCCACTCCGGTAGACAAACCTCTGTCATTACATATCTTCTTCAGATTGTGATAGATCTCCGCACAGATGCGAAGACCGTCAGCAAAGCTCTCCGCCTGTACCGGCATGATCATAAACTCCTGAAAATCCACGGTATTATCCGCATGCTTCCCACCATTCAGAATGTTCATCATCGGCACAGGAAGCAGTCTTGTATAGGCTCCTCCCAGATATCGATACAGCGGGATTTCCAAGGCCTGCGCGCACACCTTTGCACACGCCATCGACACCCCCAGCGTAGCATTCGCACCGAGATTGCTCTTATTGTCCGTTCCGTCCTGCTCGATCAAAATGCGATCGATCTGTCCCTGATCCATCGCATTTTTACCCAAAAGTGCCTCCCGAATCTTGGTATTTACGTTGCCCACCGCTTTCGTTGTCCCAAGTCCGAAATATCTTGTCTCTCCATCCCGCAGTTCCACCGCCTCAAATTGACCGGTACTTGCACCACTCGGTACTGCTGCCCTTCCCGTATACTGCTTTCCGCCTGTTTCTTTTTCTACCGTCACCTCGGCTTCTACCGTCGGATTTCCACGGGAATCCAAAATCTCTCTTGCATGTACATCCACAATTCTAAGTTTCATTGTCAAACCTCCTATGCGCATATTGTTTTTACTAGTATGCACACAGAAGCCCGAACTGATACCGGAAATTGCACGCTGCGCTGAATCTTCTACTCTCCCATCTCCAGAATCGTTCCCTCTGTAATATGGTTTGACAGAAGCTGTCTGCTTTCCTCATTCAGCTTTACTTCTCCGGCTTCTATCCAGCCAACCTCTTCTCCCCAGATATGATTGTTTCGATAATGCAGGGTAAGAACGCCGTCTCCGCTCCGTTCGCCGGACTCGACTGCAAACTCCATATAGTTTGTGTCGCCTACTTCCATCTCAAAGCAGTCACACGCCGGATCATAGGCATATTCCATCTCCGAATTTCCCTTGGCAACCAGCTCATCGTAGGTCAGACCTACTTTTTCCAGCAGAAAGTCATTCACTTTCTGTTTGGAAATCACAAAGAAGTCCGTGTAAAGCTCTTCCTGCCCGGTTCGTTGCAGAAAGCTGTCGATCTGCTCCTGCGTTGCCTCCTGTGAAAGTCCTGCCCCGCTGTAAAAGACCTCTGTAAGATTGATCTCCTCCGGGCTTGACCAGTCAGACAGGAGAAAACCATAGACATCATAGCCCTTGATCCAGTTCGTGTACTTCTGCTTCTCCGCTTCGGACAGTGTATCCCCTTTCTGATCCTCCTGCACGGGTTCCTCCGCATTGTCCTGTTCCGGCCCGTTCTCTTGTATATTTTGTGTTTCTTCTGTACTTTCCTCAATTTCCTGCGGAGCCTGTTCTGTAATCTGCTCCACCACCGGTTCCTTTACTGCCGTCTCACTTCCGATACCGCATCCACCAAGAAGGCCACTTGCTGCAACTCCAAAAAACAATACCTTCCATTCTTTTCTATCTGCTATCATTTGCTTCGTATTCCTCAACTCCCTAATTAATTTATTCGTTTCTTATCGCCGCTAACGGGCTAAGACGCATTGCTCTGCGCGCCGGGAAAAATCCGGACACCATACCTACCAACACTGCAAATACCAGCGACAGGCCCGCGAGCCAGAACGGAATATAAGAAATTCCCTGCATATACTCACTGGCACTTGCCACCACACGGTTGATGATGGCTGAAATAATATAACTCAGTACCAGCCCGATACCGCCACCGATCAGTCCGATAAAGCCGGCCTCCATCAGAAAAAGGGAACGGATATTGCGCAGATCACATCCCAGTACCTTCATGACACCGATCTCCTTCGTTCTCTCATAGATCGACATCATCATCGTATTGGTGATTCCGATTGCTGCGATCAGCAGGGATACTGCACCGATTCCGCCCAGTACCGCCTGGATATACCCCATCGTCTTCTGTTCTGATTCCAGCCATTCCGCATTGCTGTGGGCTTCATATCCCAGATTCGTGAGATAATTCTGAATCTCCATTACATGGTCCATATCATCCACATTGACATGCAGTTCATTGTAAAAGATTTCCTTATAGGGCTTGCCTGTTTTGGTTGAAGGCTGTCCCGGTATCACCTTATTCTTAAAAATCCTTTTTAATTCCGGTATCAGCTGGTCAATATCACAGAACGTATACCATCCATACTGTGAATACTCATCCTCGTTTAACTCCTCTACACCACAGGCCGGAATCAGGTACTTCTTTGGTGGTGTTACCGGCGTAGCGCCCTCCTCCTGTGTTCCCTGTGACTGATAATAGGCATCCATATCAAAAATAGTAAAGATCGGTGCACGCATCAGATCGATATCCGGCATAACACCCGTCGACCAGTAATCCTGTCCATTCTTACTACTGAAATTCATCAGAACCTGATTGCCATAAAAAAATGTCAGTTCTTCGTCCTTACCGGGCAGCCTGCCTTCTCCAACCTTTATCCCGAGATTCTCAAAGGCTTTCGCCGGCATCGCCTGAAGCTGCAGATATCCTTCGTATCCACCATACTTGGCAAGCACATTCATTGTCATAACCGGATAAACCGATTCGACATGCTCCAGTAATTCTATCTCCGCTACCAGCTTATCATCCAGACGTTTCTCTTCCTCGTCACTCGATCCGCCGTTCCATGGCTCCTGTACCGTAACCTGTGTCAGGCTTCCATAGGATTCATACTGCGCCGTAAGCGACCTGCTCAGACCGAGCCCCAGAGAGATCATCACCACAATCGCGGCAACACCGATCACCACGCCCAGGACCGTCAGGACGGTTCTCACCTTTCTTTTCCACAAATTACTGCTGCTCATCCGCAGCAAGTCCCGAAATTTCATTCGGCTACTCCTCCAAATTATCGTCCTTGATATCAGCCAGATCATCTTCCAGCGCTTTCTCTGCCGCCTTTTTCTTCTTTCTCTTAATCACGATAACAGCGGCTGCCGCTCCTGCCAGAACAATCACGATGACAACGATCGTTATCACAGTTCCGGTCTTACCCGAGCCTGTATCCTCCGCATTGTCCATCATCGTATCGTCATACATCATATCGTCAAAGACCTCTTCCGTAACATAAAGTGTGATCGTCTTTTCCTCGGAGGTCACATTTCCCGCATCATCCTCATAAGATATCTCCACAACAACCGTTCCATCATCCATTGTCGGCGCGATTCCAGTTAACATAACATCTACATTTCCTGTCGCCCCGGACTGCAGGTTTCCCACAAACGCCGATGCTTCGTCGATCGAATCCGCATGGAATTTTACCTGCACATTGTACAGGGTGGTCTTACCGGTATTGTAGACACTCATCATAACATTCGACTGTGATCCCACCGTAATATCCGAAGGTGCCACCTCCGGCACGCTGGTATCAAACCGGCTCTCCTGGTGGATCGGGATGGATACACTCGCCTTATCCGTCAGATCGAACATGGACCCGGCATCGTATTTCATGTTGACATCCAGCACATACGGTTTCTGTGCAAGATCTGCCTTCGCCGTCATCTCGATCACAATATCAGCCGCTGTATCTGCTGAAATCTGGTTCATGAACACAGAGCTTGCACCGGAAGTCGGCAGAAAGGCCGAATAGGTATTTGTCTTATCTTCGCCTTCCGTAGCCGCCTGCATATCAAAAAGCACATTCGTCACTGCCATATCCTTGGCTGTATTTTTCACATGGATTGTCAGGGTAAAGGTATCCCCTGCAAATACTTCTGCCGGATCGGTCTCAAACCCGGTGACAACAATTCTCGGTTTTGCCTTGCTGTCCTCCTGTCCGTTACCGCCGATATTACCGCTTCCGGGTCTTCCGGTCGTCTTGACATAAACCGTCAGAACCGCCGGTTCCTCACACCGGATTCCCGATTTCGTATACCACACGTTGAACTTGAGGGGATAATATCCGGTCATCACATCGTCTCTTGCTGTAAAGTAAAAGGTAAACTCCCTACGGTTGGCAAGTGCCTGATCCTTCGTCTGGCATCCCGGAATGTATGGCTCTGTCTGGAGATAATTCGTCATATCCGGCTCAAAGGGCCACTCTGTCACTACCGTCGATGTCGCAGGCTCTATGATCAGATCATTGAGTTCCTCGGTTCCGAAATTCACCACCGGGAGAACAATAGCTACCTGCTGCCCATAACTGACGGAAGGTGTCTCCCAATTGTCTCCTACCTGCAGAAACTCACTGGTGGTCTGTGATACATTGGCAACTGCTGCCGCCTCCATGGCAGATTTGGCCTGTGATACATATGCCCACATCTCCGTCAGTGACATCTCTGTATTGGCAATATAGTATACCGCACTGTCAAAAGCTTTCTGTACGTTCTCCGCCATCTTCTCATCCAGACGATATTTCGTCTTGAGGCTGTTCATAAAATAGAGCATATCCTCATCCGCATCTGCCCTGTCATCATCGGTAATCACGTTATCTGAAGTTCTGTTGATCGTCTTCGTGGAATTGCTGCTCACAGCCTCCTGTGTTGCGTGAACCATAGACATCTCCGTTCCCGGCATCCATGGTACCGTCAGCACTCCCAGCATACATGCCAGCATTCCGACTGCTGCCTTCTTAACAATCACCTTTCTCATCTTTTTCTTTCCCTTCTGCATCTTTTTCATCCTCTTTCGCAGCCGCCTGCTCTGCGACAGCCTGCTCCCTGTTCTGCCCCTCTGTTTCTTCCCTGTGCTCCTGCGTCTTTGGAATATTTTCCTCATCATGTTCGCCGCGGTGATCCTCGATCTCAATGATCTTACCATCCCGGATACGAAGAATAATATCTGCAAAGCTTGCCAGATAATTATCATGGGTAACCATAACAAGAGTCTGTTTTTTCTCCCTCACGACCCGTTTCATCAGATTCATCACCTCTACCGAAGTGTTGGAATCCAGATTTCCTGTCGGCTCATCTGCAAAGATGATCTCCGGGTCCACCACCAGAGCCCTTGCAACACCAACTCTCTGCTGCTGTCCACCGGACATCTGGTTTGGACGGTGCAGCTTATGCTTTGTAAGCCCCACCAGATCCAGCATTTCCTCCGCCTTGGCTGTTCTGATCTTCTTGTCTACTCCCTGAAACGTGAGCGGAAGCGCCACATTCTCGATCGCATTCATCGTGCCGAGCAGATTAAACGACTGGAAAATAAAGCCGATATGTTCTCTCCGGAAAGCGACGAGCTGGTTTTCCGTCTTATTTTCCATATGCTCTCCGGCTATAATGATCTCTCCCTTGGTGGGTTTCTCCAACCCTGCAAGCATATTGAGCAGGGTTGATTTTCCGGAGCCGGATGTTCCGACGATGGAACAGAAGTCTCCCCGGTTGATCGTGAAGCTCACCCCGTTGAGTGCTCTGACCTTTTCCTCGCCGACCCGGTAAATCTTATATAAATTTTTCACCTGAATCACAGGCTCCATAGTTACGCTCCTTCTTTTTCTTTGCTCTCCTTACTCCTGTCCCAGTGCGGTAGCCTGCACAACAAATCCAGGTACCTTTCCGCTGAAAAACTGATAAGAGAAGTAATAGCCGCCCCTCTGGTAAGGATAAGTTGTGTCCGCTTTAAATACAATATTAATGTCATAATTGTCGTCAAAAGCCTCATATCCGTTCCATGCTGTATTCATGGAATACGCAGGATAGCTATTCTTTAAGATTTCCGCGATCTCCTGCTCATCCCGGAATTCCGCCTGCACTGACACATCCTCATAATATACATCATCTATTACTTCCGCAGCCTCAGCCTCTTCTCCATCGGCAGACTCCTGTACTTCATAGACTTCATTGTGATAATTCGTAATAGTGATCGACTCAATATCCTTTGCGTTAAGCTGAACCGGATAGTATGCTCCTTCCTGTTTCAGATAGGCCAAAACATTGGTAAAGGTATCATAAACCGGCAATGTCACCGTAAAATAACTTGCATTAAATGTAAACACAAGCGATCCACACGGATAATGCTCCCGCAGCATCGTATAATCTGCCTTTAACATATCCTCATTCCAGAGTTCTCTGATCTTCTGTACATCTCCAGCTGGTACGGCCACCTGTGTGACTCCATTGGAATACGTAATCATCGAGACCTTATCATAGATCTTATCCTGTGTCATCGTCTCATAATTGCCCTCCTTGAAGGCTTTCGACCCGACAATCTGATTCAGATAGCTTTCATTCACCGGATTTTCAAAGTCAACGTTAAAGCATCTGCCAATCTCACGCCCCGATTTCATACGGTACAGAACATTGACATAGTGCCCTTCTTTCATGTTATCCCAGTCTTCTTCCTGAATAGACCTCTCGGCAAGGGCAAGCACCGGCTCCACATCCGTTATCTTCATATTTTCTTTCTGATATTCACCCACGCCTACATATTCCATTCCGTAGTCGGTTTCTTCATAAAAATCATTGTATTCACAGTCAATCTGAAGTGCAATACTTTCTACCTGATCGGCACGCGGTACATACTTATCATACCCCAAAAGATCCTGATCAAATATGAAAAATACTGCCAATATCCCGATAAACGCAACACTGGTTGATACCAGATGTTTTATCGCGCTCCGAAGTTCAAAAGCAAACAAAATCTCCAGAATCCCACAGCAAAGTAGTCCACTCACCACCATACTGACCGCCATCAGGGATCTGCTGCTGTAGGATGCCTGATAGACGAACATTCCTACCATCGATGCCACAGGAACCACCACTGCAACCTTTATAACAGGCTGTACCTTGCGGAATGCAATCGCCTTGCCTGCCATTTCCGATGCTCTTTTGCTGTACAGATAATACGATGCCACCAACAAAACAATCGCCAGTACAAACCACTTACCACAGTAGGGCAATGCCATTTTGGTAATCTTTGTCAATTCTCCGGAAGCATACTTGAACTGATACAGGTTGTTCACATAATCAAAAACAGCGGAGATTTTCGGCTCCTGAACAACATAAAAAGAACTTGCTGTCCGGAAGAAGCTGCTCTTAAAGTTCTCAAGAATCATATAAATTCCCGGTTCATACACGTTGATAAAAAGATAGACCAAAATCGTTACAAACCAGTTCCCCGTCAGCATTACCGAAAGGATCATCACATGATACAACACCATAAAAAACAGAAAATTAAGCAAAAAGGCCAGTGCCGTTGCCACAATCACCATACCATTAACCGCTCCCATGGCTGCCGCCATAGCCACTCCAAGTACAAGCGGCAACAGTGCTGTGATCAGATAGATCCCGACGCCTCCCGCATAAACGATCCAGAACCTGCTTTTTCGGGAAACCGGAACGCTGTGATACAGATCTACTTTCCGACGGTCATACAGATATGAAAATCCCTGCATTCCTATCATTGTTGCCATAAAGGCAACAACTGCCCACTGGAACATATTGAAAGAAAGAGCATCCCTTGTCGCCTCATACAACGCCTGTTTGTAGGCACTCTGTGTCAGATAAGCTCCATCTTCGTTCCATCTGTTGATACGACTTATGTAAACTGTCAAGGTTCCCAGATAGGTGATCATCTGTATCAAAAACGCTGAGATCCAGACCCATATCCTTCTTTTCTGATTTTGTTTTATACTAACCCAGAATGAGCTTTTTGACGTCATAGCCTACTACCTCCGTTTCGCTGATAAAGATTTCCTCCAAAGACAGAGGAAGCACCTCATAGAAAATGGTATTCACTGAGGCAAACCGTGCGATAGCCTCTTCTCTCGTACTTCTCACAGTAAGTGTCCGAAGTGACCCTCTCTGTTCACGCTTCACGATCTCTAACCCGTTCAGCGCCTTCTGTTCATCCTCTTTTGTCTCAAATACACACTGTACCTTCTGGATATTGCATTTCATATCCTCCAGATCCTTTGACAGAAGCACGCCGCCCTTGTGGAGCAGACCCACATGATCACAGATATCCTCCAGCTCCCTGAGGTTGTGGGACGCAATGATCGGCGTAAGACCGTGTTCCTCCATCTCCTTTGCAAAGATCGTCTTCACTCCTTGACGCATCACCGGATCCAGACCATCAAAGGTTTCATCACACAGCAGATACTTCGTATGACAACAGATTCCCGTCAGAAGAGCCAGCTGCTTTTTCATTCCCTTGGAAAAGGTATTGATCTTTCTGTTACAGTCCAGTCCAAAGCTTTTCAGATATTCATAAAATTCCTGCTTATTAAAATTCTCATACACATTACTGTAGTAATGTTCCATATCTTTGGCATTTGCATTCGCAAAAAAGTACGGCTCATCCGCAATAAAAAACAGCTGTTTCTTCGCCTCCACATTTTCATAGACCGGCATATCATCCACTGTGACAGTTCCTTCATCCGGCTTCAGCACGCCCGAAACCATGCGGAGTACCGTGCTCTTCCCTGCTCCGTTCGTTCCGATCAGGCCGAACACATTATTTTCTTTTATGGAAACACTGACCGAGTCCACTGCCTTGATCGAATCAAAGTTCTTGGTCAGATTATACATTTCTATCATAGCTTTATCCTTTCTACCGCCTTTGGCAGCCACATTTTCTCAATTCTTACGCATAATGCATTTCACTCAGTCCGGTTCTGATCCCCTGCATCAGTTCATCCTTCGTCATTCCGATCTCCAGAATCTCTCTTGCGAGAGCCAGAATCTGCTGAAGATATTCCTGTTTTCTCTCCTCCACCAAGTCTCCGTCCGCACAGACAAAATTTCCCCGTCCTTTTACCGTATAAATAAATCCCTGACGCTCCAGCTCCGCATATGCCTTCTGAATAGTATTCGGATTAATGGAAAGCTCCATCGCCAGATTCCTGACTGACGGCATCTGCTCCCCTTCGTGCATGGCACCCTTGAGGATCAACAGTTTAAAACGTTCTACGATCTGTTCATAAATCGGTCTGGTATCCTTATAATCTATAACTATCATATAATCTCCTTTCCCGAAATTTTCCAACTGTACTATTAGTGATGGTACACTTAATATACACCTGCCCCATTTTCTCTGTCAACCATACTTTTTGCGGTCGCCATAAAAAAGTTTGCTCCGGCGAGCAAACTTTTTTCCCACCACTTATGAGCAATTTCCTATTACGTAACAAAAAACAGTCCCGGGATTTCTCTCAGGACTGCTCTACTCTGCATTACATTATAGTATAACTATTTCTTGATCAAAAGTGACTTTCCGGTCATCTCAGCAGGCTGCTGCTTGCCCATCAGCTCGATCAGTGTCGGCACGATATCTGCCAGACAGCCGCCTTCTCTGAGCTTGTAAGAAGGATCTGCATTAACGAGAATAAACGGAACCGGATTGGTTGTGTGGGCTGTAAACGGTGCGCCTGTCTCATAATCGATAAGCTGCTCTGCGTTACCGTGGTCAGCACAGATAAACAGGATACCATCCATGTCTTTCACTGCTTCCACTGCCTTGCCTACGCACTCATCCACTACCTCGATTGCCTTGATCGCTGCAGACTGTACACCGGTATGACCTACCATATCCGGGTTCGCAAAGTTGATGATGATCACATCATACTCTCCGGAACGGATAGCACCCAAAAGCTTATCACATACCTCATAAGCACTCATCTGCGGCTTCAGATCATAGGTTGCCACATCCTTAGGGGAATTTACAAGAATTCTGTCCTCTCCCTCATTCGGCTGCTCTACACCACCGTTAAAGAAGAAGGTTACATGTGCATATTTCTCTGTCTCGGCAATTCTCGCCTGCTTCATATGATTTGCTGCAAGCCATTCTCCGAAGGTGTTTGTCACAGCGATCTTCGGGAATGCAACCTCCTTATTCGGGATGGTCGGATCATAATCAGAGAAGCATACATAGACAACATCCAGTTTCTTCTCTCTTGCAAATCCCTTGAAATCGTCATCACAGAAGCTTCTGGTGATCTCTCTTGCACGGTCAGGACGGAAGTTAAAGAAGATGATGGAATCTCCATCCTGTATCGTGGCGACCGGTGCGCCGTTTTTCTTAACGACCGTAGGCTTTACAAACTCATCCGTCTCTCCTCTGTCATAGGAAGCCTGGATTCCTTCTGTAGCACTTGCTGCTTCAAGACCTTCTCCCCTGGTAAGAGCCACATATGCCTTCTCTACTCTGTCGTAGTTGTTATCTCTGTCCATTGCATAGTAACGTCCGGTTACGGTAGCCACCTCGCCGACACCGATCTTCTTCATCTCGGCTTCCAGTGCCTCTACATATCCCTTACCGCTTGCCGGAGGAGTATCACGTCCATCCAGGAACGCATGTACATATACCTTGGAAAGTCCGTTTCTCTTTGCAAGCTCCAGAAGTCCGTAAAGGTGTGTAATGTGGCTGTGCACGCCGCCGTCGGACACAAGTCCGTAAAGGTGCAGTGCAGAATCATTTTTCTTGCAGTTATTGACAGCATCCATGAATGCCGCATTGTCAAAGAATGTTCCATCCTGAATTTCTTTGGTAATTCTGGTGAGCTCCTGATATACGATACGTCCGGCTCCCATGTTCAGATGTCCTACCTCAGAGTTACCCATCTGTCCTTCGGGAAGTCCTACTGCCATTCCACTTGCATTTCCTTTTACATAAGGATACTCAGCCATCAGCTTGTCCATAACCGGAGTGTTTGCCTGTGCGACTGCATTACCCTCTGTCTTTTCATTCAGACCGTAGCCGTCCAAAATCATCAATACTACTGGTTTCTTTGCCATGATTTCTCTCTCCTTTTCTCTGTATGACCACAAGCAATGCCCCATCCTGCACGGTCAGCACTGCTTCTTCACCTATAAATTCATTGCTGGTCCCAATGGGAAAATCATTCTCCAGCAACGCATCGGTCAACGGGTATTTAGCCCCCCTTATGGTAACTCCCAACACCCTGTTTTGTAAAGCAAATATCGAAAAAAAGCCTTCCGCTCTTTTGCCAAGGCTCCTTGATTCGTTCTGCAAAAGAAAGATCTCCTCTTTCTCTGTCAGCA
This sequence comes from uncultured Lachnospiraceae bacterium, assembly GCA_934385475.1. GTDB lineage: Bacteria > Bacillota > Clostridia > Lachnospirales > Lachnospiraceae > UBA3282. The sequence continues at coordinate 46,070 of CAKRPS010000015.1, forward strand.
GTCTGCCGTCTGCCCCCTGATTTTTCAGAAAAAGCAGACATTGTATATTGGCAAACATGTGGTCAGAACGACCGCCCATGCAGCCATAGAGCACAAAGTCACGATACCCTCTGGAAAGTCCGATGCGAAGTGCCGCAAGCGTATCCGTATCGTCCTTCTCACAAGGGAGCTTCACGATCCGCTCTCCCTGTTCTTTTTCAAGAAACGCTCTGTTCTCCGGTTCTATCGAATCCAGATCTCCCACGATCAGATCCGGCTCCAGATTCCACATTCTGCACACATCATAGCCGCCATCTACCGCAATGAGAAGATTCTGTGCTTCCTTTTTGATTTTCGTGACCGGTCTCTCACCGGCCCCGATCAGCACGCATTTTTTCTTAATAGTCGATTTCCCATTCATGTTCACCCCCCCAGTCACCGATTGCCGTTGTCGTGGTACCTTCGTCCGTGGTCACCTTTGTATCAAAACGGTAATTCATCTGCGGTACATACTGTCCATTGATCTTTACATTGCTGTATAAATACTGAATCGTATACTCTGTTTTCCGGGTTGCATCATTCTCGGCTGCCGGTTCAAAGGAAATCACACTTCTCTGTACACCGTCGTCCTCCTGCTTGCTTCCCCAGACAGTGATCACATCCGTAGGTTCTCCCTCTTCATCATCTGTAAAGGAGAATCGATAGCCGTTCTCTGTACGGTGTAATACAAGTCCCTTCTGATTTACCGGAATGTAGATAGAGCCTTCCCAATAGCCGCTGTTTTCCTGGATAAAGCAGTCCCGCAGTGCCATGTACTCTTCGGAAGAGACAATATCTCTTGCATACTTGTAATTCCCGGCAGCAAACTGGGTAAAGGCCTCTGTAAAATAACCTTTCACCTCTTCGGCCTTCTCCAGACAGGCAACCGCATCCTTGATCCGTTCATCTGCCAGAACCTCGTTTACAGAATTCAAAAGCGCCTTGTAGCTGTCTGCATGCTGCTGGCTGATCCATACCCATTCATTGTCTATAAGTGCATATTCCTTCAGAAGTGTTTTCATTTCCTCGGAAGGATTTGCCCGGCAGACCTCCAGAAGTCTGGAGACAAGTTTCGCATACTCCTCATACTGGCAGCTTTCCTGCGATGTCTCATCATAGAAAACCCTGCACACCTCTTCACTGTCCTTTCCGTGGAAGAACCGCTCATAACAGGTGTCTGTCAGGGAAAGTGCATCCGTATTCTGTGCGTTGATCTCCAGAATCTGAATACATTTATCCATCGTGGAAAGTGTCACATTTTTATCATTGATCTGGGCAACCGCCTCATTTAACACAACCGTGCAGTAATAGTTTAACAGGCTCTCATCCTGGGTATTCTCCCATCCAAGATACAGCTTGCTCTCCGCCTCCGCCGCATTTTTCTGTGCCAGATAATTCTCGGCAAGCCCACGGTAAGCCTTCACAGATGTCGCATCGATATCCAGTGCCTTTTCATATTCCACCTGTGCATTCTGATAATCCGCAGCCTGCACATACTCCGATCCCTTCGCCAACGCCCTGGAAAGTCTCAGGGAAGGGGTAAACAATACGATCAGTACCACTGCACAGACAGCAATGACCGCACAGGAACTGGAAAGAATGATCTTCTGCCTTCTGACCTTCCTCCTGCGTTCTTCCCGCCTTTTGGCCCGCACAGCCTCTCTGTCATAGTTTTCCCCGTCGGCCTTTCGTTTGCCGTTTTTCATTTCTGCCGCTCTCTGTGATACGTGTTTCCCGGACGTCGGCTTTTTCTTTTTCACTGCCTTTGCATCCTCCGGCCGCTTTGCCGGTCTCTTCTTTGCTCCGTTCGTTTTGCGCTGCCCGTCTTTTCTGACTGGTTTCTTTTCTATATTTTCTAAATTCTCTTTATTTTCCATATCTCCCATATCATCAAACCTCTGTCAGTTATCTTTTCATGCATAACTTTATCATAATTCTTTCCCGCTTGTCCAGCATCCCCCGGAAATGGTACAATACACCTGTCACTACCAAACAAAAAGGACACAAAAACATGGATTCTGTTCTGAGAATAAAATATCAAAGCAAGGTATATGAACTCCCCTACACGATCACCTGCACAGACCGCCAAAGCTTCTCCATCAGTATCACGGAGGACGGTCAGCTTGCCGTGCGGGCTCCTTTGCATGTCACGGAGCAGGAGCTTCACAAGCTGCTCCTGAAGAAACAGCACTGGATCATCACCCGGTATCTGCAAATGCAGGAATCACTTTCGAGACAGCCCGTCTCCAACCTGACGGACAACCAACGGGAAGCTCTGACCAGACGCTATGTAGAAGCTGCCAGAGAATATTTTCCCAAACGGGTGGCCTATTATCAGCCGCTCACCGGCGGACACTATACCCGCATCACCATACGGGATCAGAAAACCCGCTGGGGAAGCTGTAGTTCAAAAGGTACTCTCTCATTCAACTGGCGGCTTATGCTGGCACCTCCTGCAATTCTGGACTATGTTGTCGTTCACGAGCTGTGCCATCTGACACATATGGATCATTCCAAAGCCTTCTGGCAGGCCGTAGCCTCTGTCTACCCGGACTACGCTGCTGCGCGTAAATGGCTGAAAGAGCATGGACGTGAGCTCGTCCTCTAACGGTCGTCTCTCTTTTTTGTCCGGACTGCTACCTTTGAGGAACCTGCCCTGTCCTTCCCCTGTTTCTTTCTGTCAAAACCTCTTCCGTCAAATCTGACATCCTTCGGGCGTCCACGGAAGGATTTTGCCGGGAAGGAATCTTTTCCGCCTTTTCTTCCCCCTCTTCTGCCATCTCTTCCCCGGTCTTTTCTCTCCATAAAGAACCGGTCTGCCTTGATCTCTTCCAGTTCATCTCCGAGCTTCATCTTCATAAAGGCCGCCGCGATCTGGGTTGCACTGTACTGTCCAAGCGCCAGTTCATCCAGCATATACTCCATGGCTCTGGAGATGTCCTCATTCTCAATGACCTGTTCTGCTTCTTTCAGGATCTTCGTTGCCTTGCGTTCCATGATATCGGCGGCACCCGGAATCTTTCTCTCCCTGATCTTCGTATGACAGATTCTTTCGATCTCACGCACCTTGTAGGCTTCCCTGCCTACCACCAGTGTAAAGGATCTGCCGGTTTTGCCTGCACGTCCGGTTCTTCCGATACGGTGTACATAGTATTCAATGTCCTCCGGCACATCATAGTTATAAACAGCTTCCACATCGCTGACATCAATTCCTCTGGCCGCCACATCCGTTGCGATCAGAATATTGACCCGCCCGCTGCGGAAAAGATTCATGACAATATCTCTCTGATGCTGTGCCAGATCCCCGTGAAGTCCTTCCACCTCATAGCCTCTCGCTTTTAGGTGTTCTGTCAGCTCATCCACCATCCGCTTGGTGTTGCAGAAGATCAGTGCTCTTTTGGGATCATAATAGTCGATCAGTCTGCAAAGGACCTCTTCTTTATCCTGCTTTTTCACCTGATAATACGCCTGCTTGATCAGTGGGATCGTAACTTCCTTCGGCGTCATTTTCAGAAAAGCGGCATTCTTCTGGTAGGTCTTGGTAATGTCCAGAATCGGTCCCGGCATGGTGGCAGAAAATAATCCCGTCTGTCTATCCTGCGGCATTTCCTTCAGGATCGTCTCAATGTCCTCCCGAAATCCCATGTTCAGCATTTCATCCGCTTCGTCTAACACTACCATCTTCACCCCATCCATCTTGAGGGTGTGTCTGCGCATATGATCCATCACACGTCCGGGTGTTCCCACAACGATCTGTACGCCGCCCTTCAAATTCTTGATCTGCTTTACGATATCCTGTCCACCATAGACCGGAAGAACCTTGATCCCGTGCATATATCTGGCAAACTTGCGAAGTTCCTCTGCCGCCTGCATGGCTAACTCCCTGGTAGGACATAAGACTACTGCCTGAAGACGTTTGTCCTCCGGGTCAACCCTCTGCAGAATCGGAATCCCAAAGGCGGCTGTCTTTCCCGTTCCGGTCTGTGCCTGCCCGATCAGATCCTGTCCGGACATAAAAACAGGAATTGCCTGCTCCTGAATCGGTGTCATAAACTCAAAGCCAAGTTCCGTAACCGCTCTCAGGATTCTCTCATCAATTCCTGCTTCCTCATAACGTCTTGCGCTGTGTTCTTCAACTTCTTTATTCTTATTTTCCATCAACTTTTCTTTACCCGGCCGCACTTTTACAGCCGGGCTGTATCCTCTCTCTCTTTCATAATGTATCTCTGTTTAATCTGCCTCTTACAAGTTCGCTTTCCACACCATGCCCGCATAGATGACAAAAGGAAAACCGGCACATTCAGGCACGATATATCCTGCGCAGTCTGCTCACCGCCCGCTCTGCGATCAGACACTCCCCATGTTCCTCCAGATATTGCAGACGTTCTCTGGAAACTACCACCAGATCGCCAAACTCGACTGCCTGCGCACTGATCCGGTTAAAGTTCTTATAAGAGACCTTTCCCTTCTCCAGAATCAGATAGTACGCGTCATCTGCCTTGTATAAGTGGCTTTTGAGTGAAATTCCGGAAGGAATCGATGCTGCATAGCGCATCGCAAGATGAAGGGAGGCAAACACCAGCATCCGGGTTGTCCTATTCTCCTGCTCCTCCTGCTTTCCGGCCACGGCCTGTCCGCTTCCTTCCTGCTCTTTCTGTCCAAACTGTGACACCTCGGCCCCGATTCCCTGCAGAACTTCCTTGATATGCTCCAGCACATCCTTGATCGCTGCCGGACTGTTCTCCGTAAATGTGATCGACAGCCCATTATCCTTGAGTGGCGTGATCTGCATGGCGATATTTCCCGTGCCGATCTCATAGCCGACCTCTTCATGGGCACGCTCGATAATATCCCGCAGGAACTCTTCTCCCTTCTGGCTTCTTTCCAGAATATCTGACAATGCCAGACCATATTCCGTCATGTCTTCACCTGATATAATACACTGCACAGTTGTATCATTTATTTTTCTATATTTCATATCTTTATCCTCTATTGTACTATCGCAAACCGCCCTTTCCGGAACGGCCCGCATCTGTGTGAATATAATATCTATATCATACTACCACAAATATGTGCAACCCTGACACAAAAAATCTTATCGCGGAAACTTTTTGGTACTTTTGTCACATTTTTTGCTAAATTTCTGTTAAGGAATACCTTAGATTGTCCGATACTATATATAGAACAAGAGGTTCACACTACAGCTCGGGGCCTTTCTACAGGTGCCTGGAACTGTGATCGATCCAAGGAGGGATTAACGCAATCTATGTATATGAAAACCCGTATTTTATCGAACCGGTTATGGCGGTTACCTCGTTAAGGAAGCTTGCTTCCGACAACCAAAAACGTCAGTCCAAGCAGAACCCCCAGACCCTCTCCACATCTTTCTCAAGGGTACTGGAAGAGGCAACAGAAAAACAACGGCAGCCCATTCAGGTCCAGACTACCGGATATACGAAGGACGCCCAGTTTTTCTACAATTTCGTCAGTAAAAGAGAATATGTACAGTAACAGACAAATACCCATGTGTTTTCTACACATGGGTATTTGGAATTTTCAGCAAATATTTTTCCAAATATCTTCTGCCACCTGTGGCTTGTTCATCGTATAGATATGAACGCCCTCTACTCCCTGTTCCTTCAAGCCGAGTATCTGACGCACCGCATAATCAATTCCCACCTTGTACATCTCCTCCGGGGAATCTCCAAATCTGGCGATCAGATCCGAAAGCTCCTTCGGCACGGAAGAACCTGACAGCGACACCGAGGTTCCCAGCTGATTGGCCGCAGTGATCGGCATCAGCCCCGCATGAACAGGTTTCCGTATTCCCATCTGCTGTGCCTTATTCAGAAATTCCTCAAAGCAGTGATTTTCAAAAAACATCTGGCTGATAAAGCCTTCCACCCCAAGCTCCTGCTTTTCCTTCATATAATGCAGATCCTGCTCCAGGCTTTTCGCCTCAAAATGCTTCTCCGGATAACAAGCCGCCAGAAGATGCAGGTTACTGTTCTCTTTCAGAAACCGTATCAGATCCGTTGCATAGCCAAACTCCCGCGCGTCATACTTTTCATCGCTCATATCGCGCGGTCTGTCGCCGCGAAGTGCAAGAACATGGGTGATACCTCGTTCCTCAAACTCTCTGCAACGTTCAAGGATCTCCTGCCGTGTGCTTCCCACGCATGTCAGATGCACCACCGCCTGCGTGTCACACTCCCTTTGGATATAGGACGCGATCTCCAGAGTCTTGCCTGCCTTGCTTCCTCCTGCGCCATAGGTGACACTGATAAACTCCGGTTTCAGCTCCGAAAGTCTCTTTACAACCGCGAAAGCAGTCTCAAAATTTCCGTCCTTTTTAGGTGGAAAGACCTCAAACGATATCTGCATGGTAATCCTCATTTCTGCGCATGTCGGGTTTCTGTCTGTGCAACTTGTTTTGTTCTTTTATCTTTTTACCTGTAACTATTCGCTTGCTTTTTGTTTGTTCATGTGGCTACTTTCAGTCTATAATTATTTGCGCATACCGTCAAGGTCTGCCTTATCGATCGTAAAGGAAACCGCCCCCATAGAGCCCGGTGCCACCTCATACTCGTTAAACTGGATGACAAGGTCGCCATTTTCAGTAAAATAAAATGAAGTATCTTCGCTGATCTGCTTGAAATCCCACTCCGGCACATCCGAATCAAGCCAGTATATTACACTCTCATCTTCCTCCATCTGCTGCTTCATCTGGGCTTTGATCTCGTCACTGATGACTGTAATATAGTCACTCCCCTCCTGGAAGAAATCTCCCAGTGTCAGAATCTGCCCCGTCTTTTTGTCTATATTGAACGTCTTTCTGTACTCGCTTCCACTTGCCATAACTAACAGCGTATCAACCTCGATCGCCAGATAGTCCTCCGTCTCCGACACCACTTTATAATCAGACTGTAAGGAATAATTGCCTTCCCCCTGACTCTGCGCCAGATCCTTTTCATAGCTTGCGATCAGTTCATCCCCGTACTCTTCGATCGTCTTATTGGTCGCTTCAAGCCCCTCTGCTGCCACACTCTCGTCTTTCACTCCTGCAGTTTCCTCAGAGTCTTCCTCGCCGGTAAGCTGCTCCTGCTCTACCTTGGGAACCTCTACATGCGCGCTGAAATGATTGGTCTGATCCTCATAGGTCCGGAAGGTCACTACCCGTGCGATCACCCCGATCACCGGCAGCTTCTCCATCGCAAGCGCTACCGACTGACTGGAATTGGCCAGCAGAATCATCACACCAAGACAGGCCGCCACTGCTATCCCTGCGCCTTTTAGCAGACGCAGCTGCACTCTATGTCTTCCACCGCCGGAGGTTTCCTCTTTCTTTGCCCTCTCAATTCCCCGGGTAATTCTGTCCTTCGCCTCCTCCGGTACTTTTATCTGTTCATATTCTCTTTGCAAATCCTGCATCATCTGATCCTTTTTCATTTAGATACCACCTTTCTTCCTGCTGCCTTCACATGCCGCTTTTAATTTCTCCAGTGAACGATAAAGTCTGGTCTTTACGGTATTTACATTTTTGCCGGTAATCTGTGCAATCTCCTCCAGCTTTCTGTCCTCAAAATATTTCAGCACCAGGATCGTTCTGTCCTCCGGCTCCAGCATCCCCAACAGTTCATACAGTTCCGTCTTCTCATAGCCATTCTCTACCGATGGTTCTACAACACTTTGTAGTTTTTCATCCTCCTGCAGACATTCTCGGTTTTTCCTGTGAAGAAGGTCCATTGCCGTGTTCAGAATGATCCTGTGAATCCAGGTGTCCGCATGCTCCTGTTGACTCAGCTGTGACGCACTACGGATTGCCCGGTACGCCGCTTCCTGTACGACATCCAACGCATCCTCCCTGTTTCTTACGACTGAAAAGGCAAAACGATAATATTTTTCATATTGCTGCGTTAATTCCCGCTCTATCACTTCTGTCATATTCACTTTCTCACTCCTTTCACAGATTAGACCTGTCAGCACTGCAAAAAGTTTCACGAAAATTTTTTAAAATAAAAATCAATCATCTCTGTATCTTCCATGGCGACATAGGGACCATACATCGGAATGTTGCAGCACAGAGTTCTTTGCCTTGCCGGGAAATACAGCTCATATCCCAGTGTGGAAGAAAGCGCCGGAAGGGTTGTGCTCTGCTCTCCAAAAGAAATGTATTTCGCTGACATGCCGATCTTCAGTGGCCTTGTATCCCCTTCGCCCCGCGCAGTCAGATTCTCTCCTTTTCCAAAGGCAAAATAGTTCCATACCCTGTCCTCACCTACCTGCCTCGGCTCCTTATCTCTCTCCTTCAGGAGCAGTTTCCCCTTTGTGTCAAGAAAGCTTATGACACCGGTTTTCTTATCTACACGAACCAGTATCTTGTCTGTCAGGATCTCTGCACAGGAGGGTGTCTCCCGGAACCGGTATTGTCCCGCAGGGGTTTTAAAGTCTGCCGCGCGTTCGGGGAAATTGCTGACCTGTCCCCGTCCAAAGCACACACGTATTACATTTTGTGCTACCGGTGTAATGCGCAGTGTCCCATAGCTGCTCAGGAAGTCACAGTACCCTTTTCCTTTCATGACAAATCTTACGCTGCAATCAATTCTGGTATGTCCGGCCGGATGCAGGATTTTTTCATCCGGCATTTCTCCGAACTCTCCCGTCATGACCTTTTCTTTCCTGCCTGATAAGGCCTCCACATCCTTCTGGTGTCTTTCGAGATAGGAAGGAAGTTCCCTTACCCTTTTCTTTGTCTGTCCATATCCATAGGTGGCAGTGACGCTTTCCTTTCGTACCGTTCTTGGGGGAATTCTCCGCTCCTCCTTCTCCGGTGTCTGCTGATTCTGCACTACCACGATCCTGCGCGGTCCGTATTTGTCTCTCCCCGCACGTTCCTTTTCAGCCTCCCGCGCGCGTTCCCTGTAGATCTCCTCGTTTGTCTTTTCTTCCTTCTGCACCGGCTTTCTCGCTGCGGGGGCCTTCACCTGCACGACAGCCTTTCGCTTCTGCTCCTCCCTCACCGGGCTTGCGATCAGTTCCGTGAGTGCACCCTTGTATAAGACCACCAGCTCATGAAGCGCTCTGGTCGCCGCCACATACAGTCTCTTGACATATCCGTCCTGTGCAGGGTAGTTTTCTGTGGACGCATTGTAAATCAGTACCGCGTCAAACTCCAGACCTTTTGTATACTTCAGCGTCAGCACCATCACACCTTCCCGAAATGCCATCTGCTCCTCCGTGACTGTTACAAGCTCGATCCGTCCGCTTAACTGTTCCCGCACATAGTCTGCCTCGCGGTCATCCGCGCAGATCACCGCTATCGTCTCAAGCCCCTGCTCTTTCCATGCTCTCAGCGTGCGCACCGTACGCTCGATCAACCCGCGGTCATCTCTGCATGCACACACCTCTACCTCTTTGCCATGGCGGATGATCGGCTCTACCGGATAGATCTGAAAGCTTCCGTGATACAGAATATCCGTTGCAAATCCGGAAATCTCAATGGTATTCCGGTAACTCTTCCGGAGAAGTCCAAAATAGTCAAAGCAGTCTGTCAACAGCAGCTTTTGCAGCTCCTGCCAGTCATTCAGACCGTAATCCATGGAAATATTCTGGGAAATGTCTCCCATAATGGTATAGGTACACTTGCTCAGGCAGTATTTCAGTGCCGCGTAAGCCATCATACCAAAGTCCTGTGCCTCATCGATGACTACATGTCCGGCCTCCCTTATCACCTCGTCCTCCTGAATCCGCTTATACAGATAGGCAAGTGCCGAGAGGTCATACACATCAAACTCTTTATCCGGCGATTCTACCGAAAACCCTTTTGCCCTCTGGCAAGTCAGAAAATCCTCGTACATTTCAAAGATGTCACCCTTCCACTCCCTTTTGCCAAAGTAAGTCTCATAATATCTTGTCAGACGCTTCTTTTCCTCATTTGTGTAAGAATAGTATTTGCCGGTCAGTTCATTTTCAAGCTTCGCAAGCAAATGCTCTGTCAGCTTCGTAATCTTGTCAGCACGTGACAACCCCTTGCACTGTTTCCAGATTCTCTCAATTGCCTCCTCCGTGAGCAGCACGGCTCCGTTCTTTTCAAGCTTTACCTCCCTTCTCGGGATCATCTCCTCCTCATAAAGGTCACAGTAATTCTCCAGGTCACAGAACCACGCATAAGTTCCCTTGCAGGGAGGCGTCACGTCCTTGCACACCGGCACCGCCTTGTAATCATCCCTCCATGCTTCATACAGAAGCCGGATAAACAACTGTTCCATCGTCATCTGTCTTACCCCGTACACATTCAGTTCCGGGAGCACTCCGGTAATGTAATTTAATAAAACCCGGTTACTTCCGATAATGTAGAAATCTTCCGGAGCAAACTCCAGCTCATAATTGTACAGGATATAGGAGATACGGTGCATCGCGACTGTTGTTTTGCCTGAACCGGCCGCCCCCTGAATGATCAGGTTGTGCTGTGGCTTTCTGCGGATCACGTCGTTCTGCTCCTGTTGGATCGTCGCAATGATCTCCCCCAGCACCGCACGCTTATTCCTTGCAAGATATCTCGTGAGAAGTTCATCGTTAGCCACCACGTCCGAATCATAGAAATCCTTCAGCCGGTCATCTTCTATTTCATAGGTTCTCTTTCTGGAAAGATGGATTTCGTACCGTCCCTCTCCCTTTACGGAGTAAGTCATATCTCCCAGAGAAGACCCATAGTAGACTCCCGCTATCGGTGCTCTCCAGTCGATCACCATCGGTTCCGCGGGATTCTCTGCCACGACCGAACGCCCTATATAATAGGCTTCCTTTTCTCCGCTCTTTTTGTCCGTGAAGTCGATCCGCCCAAAATACGGTTTCCTGCGTGCCTGCATTGCCGTTCCCAATTCCTGACTCACATGCTTAAACATGTCATCGGTTGTATGCCACAATGCCTGCATTTCCTTGTCGGCCGTATCAAACTCTTCCTGCATGCTGTGCAGCTCCTGTTTCAGCCGTGCAACGTTCTCCCTTACCGATTCCACCTTTTTCTCCGCAACGGTAATGGTCTCTTTCAGGGTCTGTTCTTCCTCCTGCCTTGTGATTCCCGGTATTCTTCGCATATTCCTTCCTTTCCCACGCACTGCTATGGTTCACTCTAATCTCGATTTCTGCGCATTTTTTCACACTACTTCTCAAACGACTGTTATCATAGGATAGCAGAAACAGAAAAAAACTACTAGACTTTTTTTTGTAAATATTGTAAACTGGATAATGAAATGTACCCTGGTGTTTGTCTCCGGGGTATTTTTATGGAAAATTGTCTGTACCGGCACGCAGCTTTCTCGTCGCCAATCGAGTAGGAGGCGGTGACTAACCGCCGTCCTCTCACACCACCGTGCGTACCGTTCGGTACACGGCGGTTTCAAT
>CAKRPS010000016.1 GCA_934385475.1 uncultured Lachnospiraceae bacterium
TTTCATCATCCAGACTGCAACCTATATAAAGTAGATTTTTATTACCGCAATCAGCCGAAAGCAACTTATGAAACTGTTCATTACTCTCAAGACTTTTTATATATTGATTCTCCGTAAGAATCATCTCTTCATATGTAAGATTCTTACAAAAAGCGTTTACATCTCCGTGTATTTTATATAGCTTACGATAACCTTCACGTACAACTCTATCATCGAACTTCTTATTTGGATAAAATATCTCCCACTTTCCATTTGGGATATCTTCAATAGCAGAGTCTATATTCAATGTATATACATAATCCCAATCTATCTCATTAAGAAAGCTAATTTGGCGAGGTTTATTAATCCTAACATGTGTATAGTTGTTAATGAAATAGTCTTTAATCCCATCACTATTCGGATTACTAAAACATCTTTCAAAAGTTTGTGCTACGCTACTAAAAGACTCCTTTTCCAACTCTTCAATGCAATACTCTCTAACAGAGCAAATTTTTCTTATCATATAATCTTTGAAATCTGTTCCGCTTGGCACTTTTCCCCCTTTGCTTGTAGAATAACCTCTAGAAAATCCAGACCCCAAAATAGGTACAAGATTCTTCTCTCTAAAAGCAAGAATAAAAAATTCTTTAGTCTCTTTTGCATTCATCGCCAATTCTTTCATACGCTTCCTCCATTTTCTATTACGCAAAATTTAGCCAAGTATTCAAATACTATATGTATTTGACTTACCCCTTGCGTTGGCTTCATAAATGACAGCAACCAAAAGTATCTTTTCATTTACAACTCTTTCTGAGATGTGCTTTTCCCTCGCTTTGTGTGTTGATATATATAATAATATTTAGATTCTTAGTGTCAATTCACAATTTAATTAATCCCTTCTTTAAATAATGAACTAATTTCTTAATTTTTTCAATATAATATAAAAAAAAGATGGGGAAACTCTTGTCTCCCCATCAATACATTTTATAATTCAAACCTCTGAAATTCATCACTGAACAGCCATTTCTTCCAGCTTCCGAAAATCTACTTTGCCAATCAGTGTATACGGGAATTCCCTCACGTACCGATATTCTACCGGACACATATAAGTCGGTACTTTATCCTTACAAATTTTCCGAAGTAAATCACTACACTGCGTCTGACCCATAGTCATGGCTTTGTCTTTCAAGATTACATATGCTACCGCCTCGTAATAAGCGCTGTTTTGTTTAAATCGCGCAACAACCGTGCAATCTGCCACCGGTTCTGCTGATTTAATGGCATCTTCCACCAGATTAGGAAAAATCTTTGCCGGTTGTCCCTCTACTGCTGTAAGGTAAATTCTCCGAATTCTTCCCTGATGAAACAATAAGCCATTTTTATTGATATATCCAAGGTCACCGGTACGTATCCACCTTCTTCCTGTCTCGTCCAATGTAATAATTTCCTTAGTCGCCTCTTGATTCTTATAGTATCCAAGCATAATGGATGGACCGGATATCCAAATTTCGCCCACTTCTTCATAAGATAATTCTTTACCTGTATCCACATCCATAATTTTAATTGTGTTGTGAACAAGAGGAATTCCCACACTTCCGACAGCAGTTGCTTTCGGCGTACTAGTAACTGCAGCTGCTGCCAATTCTGTCATTCCATAGCCTTTACACACTTCATAAGAGCAATGATGCGCCTTCAAAAATTCATTGACCTTTTCTTCTATTGTGGTATTCAGAGAATCTCCTCCAACACCTGCTGATATAAGAAAAGACATATCCATTTTCTGCGTCCTCTTACTTTCAGCCAAATATTTCAAATGATCAGCCAACGCCGAAAAATGATTTGGTCGATATTTTACAAATTCATTGGGAAAATTTTTTGAATCAAACACCGGATACAGAATCACCTGCAATCCATAACATAATGTTGTATGGATTGCCAATGTTAATCCATATATGATAAAGGGTGGAAGATCATTGAAATACTTATGCTGCCTTTTAAAAGGAATTCCTAAATACTGATACCCCTGTGCTACCGCATTGATATTGTCATCCGAGAGCATAACGCCTTTCGGGATTCCCGTTGTTCCACCTGTATGTGCAATAACAAAGCATTTTCCTTTTTCATATCCTGTAGTTTTTGCCTGACTCTTCTCACCAAGTCTTATAAATCTTTTCCAGGAAAGAACCTTTTTATCTACTTTATTCCCTATTGTTTTGACGCTGTAGACCGCCTTCTTAATCCCTGTTAGAGATTCCCCGGGAGACACGACAATTATTTTCTTTACACGGCTTCCCAGTATTGCCTTTTCCATCACGGGATAAGCAAGGTCTACCGTAAGCACATACTTCGCATTACATTCCTGCACATATGCCCGCATTTGTTCTTCGTTAGTACGAAGATCCACCAGATTTACGACTGCACCAAGTTTATTTAACGCATATAGACTATATATCGTTTCCGGCATATTTACCATACAGAAAATCACCACATCGTTTTTACGCACCCCTGCTGCGTAATAGGCATTTGCTACCACATCTATTTTTTCAAATAATCTTCCATAAGTAATCTTATGTCCGAAATAATTCAGTGCTATATCGCGGGGATAATTCTTGTTATTCCGGTAAATCAGTTCATATGCTGTGCACTGTGGTTCACAGGACTGTATTGCTTCCTCACTATAGTATTTCAGCCAGGGCTTATCAATTGACGGATAACCGGTCAACTCACATTCTGTCTGCGCAATCATTATTTCTTCTTCTCCTTTGTTGACTCATCTTTAGATAAAAACATTTTCGTAAATTCTCAACTACATTTTTCCTATCCAGATCTATTTCCTTCCGGACATATTCCTTGTTGCCCAATTCCATTTCTTTCAGTACATTCTTCTTTAATCTCAAATTACTTAACGACCGCACTACCGCCTCATATTCCTGCTCCTCATCGGTCTTTTTTGTCAGGTATTCCGCATCAAAGACATCATGCTTCCAATTCAGTTTCCGAAATGTATCGTTTACATAGAAATCAATAAAATATTTTTCTAAATCTTCATACTCACTTCTTATGATTGGTGCAAGATGCCTTTCCATCATCTGATATACCGCGGTTGCCATCTGATCCCGTACATAACTGCTCATGGATTTTATCAGATATTTTTCACAGCCTTCTTTTCCGGGAAAGTAATCCTGTGTATTTAAATTCAGATTTCTCATATCAATCGGAGGCCCCACATCTATGTATGACACCCTATTTTCATAATCTTTTACCATAACGATAGGAACTATCTTTTTCCCGGTTTTTAATGCCAGATTCACCGGACCGTCATAAAGAGGTTTAATCAATTTATTCAGATCATAATTATGTGATCCTTCCGGAAAAATAAGGATGCTCTGCGTCTTTAATACCCGCTCCATTTTCGGAAGAAGTGCTCTTCTCTCCTTTTGATCTAAAACATTAAAGACAATCATTCCATTCAGCCATGACAGGTATACCTCTGGATTGTAATTCAGGTTTTCCACCGACCCCAATACCAAATACGCATTACGGTCGATAATGTTCAGCATAGTTTCAATATCCTCCGGGCAGACATGGCTTCCCACAAAAATGTAACTTTCCTCTTTTTCCAACTCAGGATAACGCTCCACGATAATATTGTTTGCGTTCCTCTTTTTAGATAGTGGATAGTCAATCGTTGCATTTGTAAATACATTACAGAGTTTTCGGAAGATACCGTTAGTTTTGCGGCGCAGAAATAGGCCCATATCTGTAGTAAAATGATCCACGTCCTTTGTATTTAGTTTGTTGATGAATAGATTTCTATACTCTATCATTCTTTTTCTACGGATCTATTCTCAAGAATAATACTGCAGCCTTGTCATTATCTTGAAATTTCTCTTGTACTTCTTATTATCGTTTTCAGTATACGCTTTTAAGTATTATTTTGCAACGATATTGTTTACTATAATTAACGCATAAACTAAGTATGGTGATAAACATGATAAATGTGTTAGAACGTATAACTGAATTAAGAGAGGCGCATCATTGGACAGAATACCAACTTGCAGATCGTTCCGGACTTACACAGTCCACCATTTCTTCCTGGTACCGAAAGCAGATGCTTCCTACGATTCCTTCTCTTGTAAAAATATGTAATGCTTTTGACATTACGGTTTCACAGTTTTTTCTTGAAGATGAGGAACAGGCTATCTATCTTACCGAAAAACAATCCGCTCTGTTAGCTGCTTCTTCTAAACTGACCCCCGAACAGTATAATGCACTACTAACATTTCTTGAGCAGTTATAAAAAATGGAGGATAACCGTTTTCACAGCTATCCTCCATTTTTTCTATTCTATTCAATGCACTCTTTCCAGCTCGTATCGTATCTTTTCCTTCATTAAAATAATTTCGTCCTCACTTGGTCTATTGTCATCAGCATACATCTTTTCCCTGGGATACCACCAAACCGGTCCTTTTCCATTATTCCCATACCCGTCTAAATCACCTTCATGTCTTGGAAATAAATGCCAATGTAAATGAGCATCTCCGTTTCCTAAACATTCATAGTTCATTTTTTCAGCCCCAAACGCCTTTGACACTGCATTTGCCACCGTTATCATTTCTTCCATATATAACTTTTTCGCATTTTCATTCAATTTAAATAATTCCATCACATGCTCTTTATACAGGAAAAGAGTATATCCTTTAAAGTGCTGATAATCTCCTAACACTACATACCCTGTTTTTAACTCCGCTATAAAATACGGGTTCTTTTCTTCTTTTATCATTTGAATTCTGTCACAGACAATACACATAATCAAACTCCTTTTTAACAGAAATAGGCTGACAGGCTATTCACGGAATTTCGAGTTACATCCAATTATACTAATACTCTCAGATTTCCACCTGAGAGTATTTCCCTAGCTTTTCTTATTCGTTTGTTCGCGCACCCCTACCTCTAAACGGCTCTATATTATCACGGCCACATATCCCTCTTAGCATCCGGTTTAAAGTTGCTTCTCATATACTCATTTCAATCCATACTCCACAATGTGAGTAACTTAATCTTTGTTTGATTTTTCGCTTGTCCTTCCCTACACAATCCTTCTCACGGTAATAATACTCCGGTAAGTCGCCGCTGTAATCTTAATCCCGGTCCGTTCTGTGCTGGCGTGGACAATCTGTCCATTTCCTATGTAAATTCCAACGTGCCCGCCATAGTATATAATATCTCCCGGCTGTGCCTCAGAGTAGGATACTCCCGTTCCGACACCTGCCTGAGCATAAGAGCTTCTAGGCAGTGAAATGCCAAATGCCTGATAGACTGACATTACAAATCCGGAGCAGTCTGCACCGTTTGTCAGGCTGGTTCCGCCCGCCACATAAGGATTTCCGATAAACTTGCAGGCATAATTGGCAATATCCTGTCCCTTGCCGCCTCCGGATGAGGACGGTGCGGGTGTCTCTTTCTGCCCGGAATCCTCCTGGGAGGAATTGTCTCCCTGCGAAGATGAATCACCGTCTGAGCTGTCGGAAGAAGTATCCTGTGAGGAGTCCCCGGACTGCTCTGCCATAAGTCTCTGTCTTTCTTCCTCTTCCTTACGCTGGCGTTCCTCTTCTTCCTTTCGTTTCCGTTCTTCCTCTTCTTTTCTCTTTCGTTCCTCTTCCTCCAGCTTCTTGATCTTATCGGTTTCCTGTTTGATCTTCGCCGTGTAGGCTGCAGCCTCCTGTTTCGCTTTTGCGAGCACTACCGAGTAGTTCTCATACTGCTGTTTTTTCTCTTCAAGAACGCCCTGTACATAGGTTTGTTCCTCTTCAAGCTCTGTCTTGGAGGTCTCAAGCTCCGATTTTTCTTCCTCAAGCTGATCCTGCAGTGCCGCCACCTGCTGTACTACAGCTTCATATTCCAGCAGCAGTTTCCGGTCATACTCATACAGTTCTTCGACGTAGTGTGCCTTGTTCATCATATCGGCCATGTTCTGCGCCTTGAAGAACACTTGCATATAAGAGGTATCTCCCTGTTCATACATGAACTTGATGCGGATTTTCATCGATTCATACTGGGAATCCTTTTCCTCTACCGCTGCGTCGTACTCTACCTGCGTCTTTTCAATGTCAGCTTCTTTGTTGGAAATTGCCTCTTCGATCAGATTGATATCCGTGAGCAGGGAGACCATCTCATCGTCGAGTTCGTCAATCTGTTCTCCAACATCTGCCTGTGCTCCCCGGTACTGTCCGATCTGTTTGTTGACCTCGTTCAACTGTGCCTGATTGTTCTTAACGTTTTTCTGGCTTTCTTCAATATCCTTTTGCAGGTCAGAAATCGTGGTCGCAGATACGGGTTCTGCAACCGTAAAAAACAATATAAAAGATAATACGATACATAAACCTCTTACCGTTTTTCTTTTCATGCCTTTTGTGCCTCTCATCCTGCAAGTCTTTTTTGATTCGTAGTAACTACTTATAATTCACAGTTATTTACTGTTCTGGGGAAGGGAATAACATCTCTGATATTGCCCATACCGGTCAGATACATCACGCATCTCTCAAATCCAAGTCCGAAGCCTGCGTGTCTGACAGAACCGTATCTTCTCAGATCCAGATAGAACTGGTAGTCATCTTTATTCAGTCCCAGTTCTTCCATTCTCTTTTCCAGAAGCTCCAGATTATCCTCTCTCTGGCTGCCGCCGATAATCTCACCGATTCCGGGAACAAGGCAGTCCATGGCTGCCACCGTCTTGCCATCCTCATTCAGCTTCATATAAAATGCCTTGATCTCCTTCGGATAATCCGTAACGAAAACGGGACGTTTAAATTCCTTCTCTGTCAGGAATCTTTCATGCTCTGTCTGTAAATCGCATCCCCAGGAAACCTTATACTCAAATTCATCATTATGCTGTTCCAGAATCTTGATCGCATCCGTATAGGTAACGTGTGCAAAATCGGAATTGAGCACATGCTGTAATCTTTCGATCAGTCCTTTATCCACAAACTGGTTAAAGAAGTTCATCTCTTCCGGTGCATTCTCCAGCACATACCGGATTACATGCTTTAACATAGCCTCCGCCAGAATCATATCGTCTGTCAGATCTGCAAAGGCAATCTCCGGCTCAATCATCCAGAACTCTGCCGCATGTCTGGTCGTATTGGAATTTTCCGCACGGAAGGTCGGTCCGAAGGTATACACATTCTTAAAGGCAAACGCATAGGTCTCTACATTAAGCTGGCCGCTCACCGTCAGATTGGTAGGTTTTCCAAAGAAATCCTGGCTGTAATCTACTTTTCCGTCCTCTGTTTTCGGAAGATTGTTCAGATCCAGCGTGGTCACCTGGAACATTTCTCCGGCTCCTTCACAGTCACTTCCTGTGATCAGCGGTGTATGCACATACACAAATCCTCTTTCCTGGAAAAAGGTATGAATCGCATAGGCGATCAGAGAACGTACACGGAAGGTTGCCTGAAAGGTGTTGGTTCTCGGGCGCAGGTGGGAAATCGTTCTGAGATACTCAAAGCTGTGTCTCTTCTTCTGTAATGGATAATCTGCTGTTGAAGCACCCTCTACCAGAATTTCTGCTGCCTGCATCTCAAATTTCTGCTTTGCCTGCGGCGTTGCCACGATTTTTCCTCTGGCGATGATCGCAGAACCCACATTTAGTTTGGAAATTGTCTCAAAGTTCTCCAATGCGTCGGAATACACTACCTGTAAAGGCTCAAAAAAGGTTCCGTCGTTTATCACAATAAATCCAAAAGTCTTGGAATCGCGGATACTTCTCACCCATCCGCCTACGGTCACCTCCGTGTCAATGTACTTGTCACTGTTACGGTACAAGTCTCTGATGTCTGTCAAATTCATTTCGATACCCTCTCATTCTTTATCCCTTAGATTTTCAATTTCTAATTTTCTCCGGTTGTTTTGGCCGGTGTTGTTGTGATCTTGGCATTTTCAATCAGAAAATCCATCACCTTGTTAGCCATCAGGTACTCCCTGAGTGCCTCTACATCCGTGGTCTTCTTATACTCATCAGCCGATTCATATCCGTAGGCTTCCACCCTACTCTGAATCTCCTGATCGACCTCTTCATCTGTTACGGTTATGCCTTCCGCATCCGCGATCGCCTGCATCATCACATATTGCTGTCCTCTTGTCAGTCCGATCTCCTTCAGCTTGTCCGGATAGGTTGACGCATCCAGTCCATAGTATGTGCTCATATAATTTTCAAGCGTCATGCTCTGGTTCGATGCAAGTGCTGTCATCTCATCCACAAGTCCCTGATAATAGCGGTCTGTCATCTCCTGCGGAAGCGGCTCAAATGTACAGCCTGCCATAACTGCATCGGTGACATCTGCTTTGACCGTGTTATTATAGGTAAATTCTGCATCCTGATAGAAAATATTGTAGACATAGTCTTTGAACTCTGCCACAGTTTTTACATCTGTAATACCAAGTCCTTCTACAAATTCATCGTTAAGCTCCGGTGTCTGTGATTCCTTGATCGCATTGATCGTCACATCAAATACCACCGGTTTTCCCGCAAGATCCGGATTGTTCGGATAGGGGTCCGGGAATGTAAGGTCCAGCGTCACCTTCTCGCCGATCTCATGTCCGATCAGACCATCTTCAAATCCATCGATAAAGCTTCCGGAGCCGATCGTCAGATCATAGGAGCCTGTCCCGCCGTCAAACGCCTCTCCGTCCTGATAACCCACATAGTCAATGCTGACTACATCTCCGCTCTCCACGGCCCTTCCGGTTATATCGGTAGTCGTCGCATTCTGTGTCAGGATATAATTGATATAGGAATCCACAACGCCGTCCGCAACTGCAGGCTCAGTCTCCTCCACCTCAATTCCCTTGTAATTTCCCAAGGTCACATACTTTTCTGCCTTGATATCTTTCAGGTATTCTTTGCTGCCGCAGGCTGTCAGCAAAACCGCTGTTACCGCCAGTGCTGCTGCCACTGTCACTTTACTTTTCTTCATAAATGCTCCTCATTTCTGCTTACGCTTTTTGCGCATGATTTCTGCAAATATTTCTTGCATACAGTTCCAGTATCTCCTTCTTTGAGACACTTTTACCCATACTTATGAATATACCATAATTCAATAGTTCATAAAAGACTTTTTTCTTGCCTATTGCATCAATCAATGATAAAATATGCTTTGCGTGATGATTGAAAAGATTCGGAGGTAACTTGATGAAAACATTTACTATCGTTTTATTGATTATTCTGGCAGTGCTTCTTGTTGCCGTTGTGGTATTATATTTCCTCGGGAAAAAGGCACAGAAAAAACAGGATCAGCAGCAGGCCCAGATTGATGCCATGAAGCAGACCGTATCCATGCTGATCATTGATAAAAAGCGGATGAAGCTCAAGGAAGCCGGTCTTCCGCAGGCGGTTCTTGACCAGACACCCAAGCTTCTGCGTGGTTCCAAGCTTCCTATCGTGAAGGCAAAGGTTGGTCCCCAGATCATGAGTCTGATCTGCGATGAAAAGATTTTTGATTCCGTTCCGGTCAAAAAAGAAGTCAAGGCCGAGGTCAGCGGAATCTACATTACAGGCGTCAAGGGGCTTCACGGCAAGCCGGTTGTCGCAGAGCCGAAGAAAAAGAGCAAATTCAAGCAGCTCGTGGAAAAGGCTCAGGAAAAGGCAGGCGCTAAGCCAATAAAATAGCAAAAAACAACAGCAGTTTTTCCTCAGTTTAAGGAAAAGCTGCTGTTTTCTTTTGAACAGATCGCAATTTTGATATGGCAGTCTGCAACATATCCGTAGTTGATATCCAGCGCGTAATCTACTTCCACGCAGATATTGTCTTCCTCTTCCACAATCTGTATTTTCTTCGTGTCGATCCCGATCAGAATCTGCCCGAACGGCGTATTGTAGCTCGTCAGATTCTTCTTATTTTCCTGAAACACCATGTGCACATTTACAAGTCCGTTCCTTGTCAGTTCAAGCATGTGTTCACTGAATTTCAGACGGTTTTTGGTCGCCTGCGCAAAGCCTTCCGTCACTTCCTCATAGATCACATAGTGTCTGTCATTTCTTTTATAATAGTCTCCCACTGTCACCGTCTCAATCTTACCGGCATCCTCTGTCTGCTGATCAAACTGTAAACCGCTGAGTGTGAGCAAAACCTCTTTTGTCATAATCTGGTGGCTCCTTCATTCCACTTCCTGTTTTCCTGCAAGATGTCCGGTCAATACTGATCAATATTGATCACCTTCGCCGACAAAATGCCATACTTTAAGATCGAATTGGCAAATTTCTGGAATTTATCTGCCGCATCACTTACAAAGAAGCGGTACAATTCTGTGCCAAGCTGCGGTCTGTGCTGGCTTTCCAGCCCTTTTTCATGCAGCAGTTCCTTCAATTCCCTTGCCGTCTCATAGGCCGGATTGACCAGCGTCACCTGATCTCCCATGATCCGTCCTACCGTCGAGCGCAGCATCGGATAATGTGTGCACCCAAGGATCAGGGTGTCAATGCCGACATCGATCAGCTCTGTCAGATACCTTTTGGCAATTTCATCCGTCACCGGATCTTCCCAGAGTCCTTCTTCTACCAGTGGCACGAAAAGCGGGCACGCCTTTCCCAATACCTGTACCAGACTCTCTCCTGTCTTTTCATCCAGCCAGATTCCTCTCTGTCTGCTGACCGATTGTATGTACCTTTTATAGATTCCGCTGCTGATCGTCGCCTCGGTTGCGATCACTCCGATCTTTCCGTTTTTGGTGGCATCCATGGCGGCACGCGCACCGGGCCTCACCACGCCGATAATCGGAATATCCACTTCCTTTTCCAGATCGTCCAGCGCATAGGAGCTCGCTGTATTGCAGGCTATCACGATCGCCTTCACCTGCTGTGTCTCCAGAAAGTGTACAATCTGTCTGGAAAATTTTGTCACCGTGTCCTTCGATTTATTTCCGTAGGGAACTCTCGCCGTATCTCCGAAATACACGATCCGTTCATTCGGAAGCTGGCGCATGATCTCCCGTGCCACCGTCAGACCTCCTACTCCGGAGTCAAACACTCCGATCGGTCTGTTACACAATTCGCTGTCATTCAACATGATCTATCTCCATTCTACCTGCTGCAGCCATTCCCAAAGCTTGCTGCTGATCACCACCTCTTCGCTCCGGATATTCCAGATCTCCCCGGCATCCTGCATTTCCACCGGAATTTCCTTTCCATCCTTCTTCTCAAAAAGCTGGCAATTTCTGGGAGTAAAGCACAGCTCCGGATAAGATGCGCCCACCCAGCAGGCCGCCAGAACCATACACAATCCCAATTTCAGTTTCTCTGAATTTTTTATTATATAATATCTTATTTTGTTTTTCAAATAGAATGCTCCTTTCCGATCCATAACTGCATGATCGTTCCTAAGGAGCATTTCCTTTTTTTCTCTTTTTATTCGTTGTGTCGTCTATTTTCGTTCTTCCTGCTGACTGCGTTCCAGCCGGATCTGCCGGATAATGGATTTCTCCTGATTATCAATATGGAGTTTGGCCGCTTTTGCAGCCTTTTCCTTGTCCTTCCCAACAATGCTCTCATAGATCATTCTATGCTCTTCCACCAGCTTCTCATGACGGCTCTCATCTTTGATATATTCAAACCGGTAACGGTACATCTGTTCCGACAGATTATTGATCAGCTGGATCAGCCTTGCATTGCCGGTCGCCTCCACAATGATATCGTGCAGTGCAACGTCCGCTTCCGCTATGGCTGTCACATCCCCGGTTTTGGTGGCCTTCTCAAATTCACTGCATGCCTCCCGCAGTTTAACCTTCCCTTCCTCCGTAATGCGTTCACAGGCAAGCTCTACGCACAGCGCATCCAAAGCACGGCGCACCTCCAGAACATCCTTGAGGCTTTTCTCTGTAATCTGTGCCACCTCAGCTCCTCTTCGTGGGATCATGATGACCAGTCCCTCGAGCTCCAGCTTGCGGATTGCTTCCCGGATTGGTGTCCGGCTCACCCCAAGCCTGTTTGCCAGATGGATTTCCATAAGCCGTTCCCCCGGCTTCAATTCTCCTGTCAGGATCGCTTTTCGCAGAGTATTGAAAACAACATCCCGCAACGGCAGGAATTCATCCATTGTCACCGTAAAGTCATTACCCATTGATATCCTCCTGGAATTCTGTTACAAACACCTGACCGGCAAGATTTCTGTCACGCAGTTGTTTCGCCGCCTCCTGCGCTTTCTTCTCCTGTGTAAAAATTCCGAAAACAGTCGGACCGCTTCCGCTCATCAGGGCATTCTCTGCTCCGTTTTCTCTCATCACCTTCTTGATCTCTTCAATAATGGGATACTCCCGTATCGTCACTGTCTCCAGCACATTTCCCAGCCGGTCGGTTATGCCTTTCAGGCTTCCCTCCCGGAGCGCCCGGATCATTCCATCGATATCCGGATGATATGACAGAGTATCCGCGTGAAGATTTTCGTATACAAACTTTGTCGATACATTGATGTCAGGCTTGGCGATCACCAGCGTACAGTCCGGAGGAGTTGGCAGAGGCGTGAGAATCTCACCGATTCCCTCGGAAAGCATCGTCCCACCGACAACACAGTAGGGAATATCTGCTCCCAGCTTCACTCCTATTTTCTGCAATTCCTGCGTTTGATATCCCAGATTGAAAAGTTCATTCATTCCCCGCAGCGCTGCGGCAGCATCCGAGCTTCCTCCCGCCATTCCTGCCGCGATCGGTATTCTCTTGGTCAGACTGATACGCACGCCTTCCTGTATCTTTTTCTCCGCAAGGAGCAGTTGTGCCGCCTTATAGATCAGGTTATTTTGGTCTGTCGGCAGCTCCTCTTTGTCAATCTGCAGAAAAATACCTGGTTTCTCACATTTCTCTATCAGGAGATCATCGTAAATCCCCACCGTCTGCATGATCATTTTGACTTCATGATAGCCATCCGGCCTTCTCCGCAGAACATCCAGTCCTATATTGATCTTGGCATATGCCCGCTGCCTTACCTGTTGCATTCCTTTATATCCTTTCCGAAACAAATTGCATTTTGTATACAATAGATTGTACTTAATTTTATACAATCCTTTCAGTATTGTCAACGCGTTTGCAAACTTTCCCTCTTCCCTCTAATCATCCGGCCTTTTCCAGTCGATATAGGTAATAGAAAGTAATAAAAAACAGTAGATTCTATTCCAAGGAGGGATCATTATGAGCGTAAACGGAATTACAAACGCATCAGGCAGCTATGATGTATATCAGACCGCTGCAGCAAGTACAGCCAAGGAAGCTTCCGCTGCTGAAAATACAAAGACAGCTGAAGGTACCAAGAAGGCTGAAGAAAGCGGTGTTGTATATGAGCCTACCAAAGATACGGAAAAGGTAGATTCCACAAAGAAGACCTACACACAGAACACGGCACTGGTTGACAAACTGAAATCGGATGCTGAAGCCAGAGCACAGCAGCTCCAGAATATTGTTCAGCAGTTGATGACCAAGCAGGGCCAGACCTACAACACAGCCAATGACATCTGGAAATTCCTTGCCAAAGGCGATTTTGAAGTGGATGCTGCAACCAAAGCACAGGCACAGGCCGATATTGCTGACGATGGTTATTGGGGTGTTGAGCAGACCTCTGACCGTATCATCGACTTCGCCAATGCCCTGACAGGTGGCGATCCGGACAAGATCGAGGACATGAGAGCTGCTTTCAAGAAAGGTTACGAGCAGGCTGAGAAGACCTGGGGCGGAAAGCTTCCGGAAATCTCCCAGAAGACATACGATGCGGTTATGCAGAAATTTGACAAGCTGGCAGAGGATGCTAAGCAGACCTCCCAGACCGTAAATCAGACCACATCCAACTAACACGATCGCAGACACAACGAAATGCAGGATAGCATCATTGCTACCCTGCATTTTTTATCCTTATTCCTCCAGTGCCGCAAACAGCACATTCCGCATCTTTCTGCTATAGCCGACGGTTCCGCTGTCCGTCCTCTGATACATCATCAGGAAAGTCAGATCGTGTGCCGGGTCATTCATCATGTAAGTTCCGAGCCAGCCATCCCAGCCATACTCTCCCAGACTTCCAAGACCTCCCGCGCTCTCCGGCGAAGTCATAATCCTCATAAGGTTTCCGTAGGTATACCCGGCAAGCGACTCCCAGGTTTCCACACCTTTTTGCTGTTGTGCCGATACATGCGCAGTTGTCATAAAGCGCACTGCCTCCGGGGAGAGAATCCTTTTGCCCTGATATTCCCCTTTCTGGAGCAGCATCTGCGTAAACCTTGCATAATCATCAATCGTAGAGGTAAGTCCCGCACCACCTGACTCGAATGCCGGCTCCCGCTCCATCGTGTTCTGGATTCCCAGATGGCTGAAATGCTCCTCCACAAGTCCAGCTTCTGTTTCCCGGTATACCTTGGCCAGCCTGTCCTGTCTGGCTGCCGGTACATAGAATGCCGTATCTTGCATTCCAAGCGGTTCGAATATCCTTTTTTTCAGGAACTCTCCATAGGACATCCCCGACACTACCTCGATCACGGCTCCCAGCACATCCGCCGAAAGGCCGTACTGCCATGTAGTTCCCGGCATAAAAGCAAGCGGCAGCTCTCCGATACGGTTTGCGATATCCACTGTCTTCAGGGCTTCCGGTGTGGAAAGCTTCGCAATGATCTCCTCCATCAATGAAGTATTGCGGATTTCTGCCGGATTTCCCTCCCCCGGATATACCAGTCCCGAGGTCATATTCAGCAGATTCTGGATCGTTGCCGGTTTGGTCACCGGAACCTTCACACCTTTTTCTATCACATACTGATCCTGAAATCCCGGAAGGAATTTGGATACCGGATCAAGCAGATCGATCTTCCCCTCCTCTAACAGGATCATGGCGGCCGCCGATGTCACCGGCTTCGTCATGGAATACAATCGGAAGATTGTATCTCTTGTCATCTTTTTGCTTCCTGCCACATCGCGGTATCCCGCTTCATAATAAGCAAGTTCCCGCCCATGCTGCAAAACCATGCAGTTTACCCCGGCTACATAACCGGTCTCTACCATTTCTGTGGCCAGTTCTCCCAGCCTTTCCAGCTTCTGTGTCTTCATACCTTACCCCATTCCCGCACTTTTTATGTATATACCCTATTCAAAGCCATGCAAAATTGCTTTCTGTGAATGCGCCTTTGCAAATGGGATTCTGAATAGTTATCTGTATCTCATAGTAACAGATTTTGTCCTTAAATGATACTGTCTGTATTGCACTTCTTATCCGTAAAATTATCCAAAAAATACTATAATAAATAAGCAATTTGATAAGTAGAGATTTTAACACATGTCCAGTATAATAAATGGTAGCGATTTCATAAAATTATCCGGAGGTTTGCATGTTATTTCACAGACACAATACCTTACATAAATCAGCATTCCTGTGTATCCTGCTCCTGCTTGCTACATCTGTCCCGCTTACGGGCTGTACCGCCCAGAAGGAGACTGCCTCCTCTTCCTATAAAGAACCGCTCGTGATCGATGTTTTTGACTCCCTGGCTAACTATCAGGGCCTCCAGTCCGGGTGGTTTGCACAGATCGTCAAGGAGAAATTCAACATGGAACTCAACATCATAGCCCCCAACGTGTCGGGTGGTGGTGATACCCTGTATGAAACCCGGGCAGCCGCCGGAAATCTGGGTGATCTTATTATCTGCAGTGGGCAGAACAATAACCTCCAGGAGCTTGTCACCGCAGGTCTGGTCATTGATATCCGGGATTACCTCAAAGATCAGGACATCATGCAGTATGAAGCGGCGATCCGCAACCTGAACGATCCGGTGGATGCTCAGGCAATCTATGCCATCCCCACCTCGGTTTCCTTCCAAAGCTGCACAGAACCAAGTGAGTCCTCTGATCCCACGTTTGGTCCTTATCTGCGCTATGACCTGTATGCCTCTATCGGCTACCCTGCCATTGAAAATCTGGACGACCTGGTGGATGTCCTCGCACAGATGCAGAGCAAGCACCCTGTCAGCGAATCCGGCAATCCCACCTACGCTTTCAGCTTTTTCAAGGATTGGGATGGCAACATGATGAACTGCGCCAAACAGCCCGCCTGCTTTTATGGCTACGACGAATACGGTTTTCTTCTTGCCAAAGCCGATGGCTCCGATTATCAGGATATTATGGCAAATGACAGCTTTTATCTGAAAATTCTGAAGCTTTACTTTGATGCGAACCAGCTCGGATTGGTGGACCCGGATTCACCCAACCAGAACTACAATGAAATGTTTGACAAATATGCCGCCGGAGATATTCTGTATGCCCCGTGGCCCTGGCTTGGCCGCTCTGCCTACAACACAACAGCCAACCGCACCAGTGGTAAGGGCTTTATGTTCGTCCCCATCGAAGATATGCAGATTCTGCTCAACGGCTGTAACCCCTATGGGGATGATACCGCTATTGTCGCCGTCGGACGAAATGCCAAAGATCCGGAACGGCTTGCAGATTTTATCAACTGGCTGTACTCCCCGGAGGGAATCTACGCCAACAGCGCACAGGCGGTCACGGGTACCGCCGGGCCGGAAGGTCTTACCTGGGAAATGACAGACGATGGGCCGGTTCTGACTTCTCTCGGAGAGAAAGCACTGTTCGGAAAAGATACTGTTGTCCCTGACTCATGGGGCGGAGGCAATTGGAAAGATGGCATTTCCCGCATCAACATTACCACCGTATCCTTGACCGACAAGGCTCCGAACGGCTATTCCTACTGCTACGCGCTTTGGCCCTCCTACATAGAGCAGGATGATACCACTCTGGAATCTGCCTGGAAAAATCATATGCAGGCCGACTCTGCCATGGACTATCTGCTGAAGACCGGCAAATATCTTGTATCACCGGGCAGCTTGTATCTCGCTCCTTCCGAATCCAATGAAATCACCACCATCCGTAACCAGTGTAAACGGATCATCGTGGAAAATTCATGGGCCATGGTCTTTGCCAAAGACGAGGATACCTTCTACGCCTTACAGACCAAAATGCAGGATACTGTCAAAAGTCTGGGATATGATCAGGTTTTAGAGTACGATCTACAGCTTGCACATAAAAAAATAGAATCTAAATTAGCTGCTGCTGCAGCGGAAAGAGGTAACCATGATTGAAAGTAACAAAATTACCAAAATGCCCTACGGCGGTGACTACAACCCCGAACAGTGGCCGGAAGAGACCTGGGAAGAGGATATGCGCCTTCTGAAACTGGCCCATATCGACATTGTAACCCTGAATGTGTTCAGCTGGGCCATGCTGCAATCTGACGAGAACACCTACCATTTCGAAAAGCTGGATAAGATCATGAATCTGGTCCGTGAACATGGTATGAAGGTTTGTCTGGCTACCTCCACAGCCGCTCATCCGGCGTGGATGGCAAGAAAGCACCCTGACATTCTCCGTGTGGAATCAAACGGAATGAAGCGGAAGTTCGGCAGCCGTCACAACTCCTGCCCGAACAGCCCTACCTACCGTAAATATGCGGTTGCCCTCGCCACAAAGCTGGCTGAGCGCTACAAGGACTATGACAACATCGTTGCCTGGCATATCTCAAATGAATACGGCGGCGAATGTTACTGTGAAAACTGTGAAAAGGCTTTTCGTCTCTGGCTGAAAGAGCGCTACCATACCATCGAAGAAGTCAACCGTGTATGGGATACCGCTTTCTGGGGACACACCTTCTATGACTTTGACGATATCGTAGCCCCCAACTATCTTTCCGAGCACTGGGGCAATGACCGCACTACATTTCAAGGAATTTCCCTGGACTACCGTCGTTTCAACTCTGAGAGCATCTTAAATGCCTACCGTCTGGAATACGACGCTATCCACGCCATTACCCCGGATATCCCTATCACAACCAATCTGATGGGAACCTATCCGCCTCTGGATTATCATATGTGGGGAAATTACCTTGATTTTGCTTCCTGGGACAACTATCCATCCAACGAAACACCTCTGGAAGAAACCGCCATGCGCCACGACCTGATGCGCGGCGTAAAGCATGGAAAGCCCTTTGCGCTTATGGAACAGACTCCTTCTGTCACCAACTGGCTTCCCTATAACATGCTCAAGCGTCCGGGTGTCATGCGTCTGTGGAGCTATCAGGCCGTTGCACACGGTGCAGATACTGTCATGTTTTTCCAAATGAAGCGCAGTATCGGTGCCTGCGAAAAATATCACGGTGCCGTTATTGACCATGCCGGTCACGAAAATACCCGTGTATTCCGCGAGGTCACTGCTCTCGGAAAAGAACTGGATCAGCTTGGAAATGCAACACTCGGCGCACGTACAAATGCTAAGGTAGCCATCGTCTTTGACTGGGATAACTGGTGGGGAATCTCTTATTCCGCCGGTCCTTCTATCTATCTGGATTATGTCAAGGAGGTGCTCCGCTATTACAAGGCACTGCACAACCTGAATATCCCGGTAGACATGATCAGCGTATCCGACGACCTTACAGACTATTCCCTCGTGATCGCTCCGGTTCTCTATATGGTTAAGAGCGGCTATGATGAAAAGATCCGCAGTTTTGTCCAAAACGGCGGCCGTTTCCTTACCACCTTTTTCAGCGGCTATGTAGATGAGCATGACCTTGTCACCATCGGCGGATACCCCGGTAAGCTGCGCGATATCCTCGGCATCTGGGTTGAGGAGGAAGACGCTCTGCCGGAGGATATGGAAAACAGCTTCACCTATCATGGCAAAACCTACCCGGCCACCCTGCTCTGTGATCTTCTCCATACAGAAGGGGCAGAAAGCCTTACCACCTATGAAAAAGATTTCTACGCGGGGATGCCTGTCCTTACCAGGAATGCTTTTGGCAACGGCTTCGGCTACTATGTTGCCACCGCCTCCAGCGAAGAATTTTACGCGGACTATCTGGCAGAAATCTGTTCAGATGCCGGAATCAGGCCCCTTATGGATACCCCTGCCGATGTCGAGGTCACTATGCGGAGCAACGCAAACGGTTCCTTCCTCTTTATCCTGAACCACGGCGATGCTGCCTATGAGTCGACACTTCCGTATTCCGGAACAGATCTTCTCTCCGGCAAAAGCTATTCTCTGAACGACAGCTTCTCTCTTGCGGCAAAGGACGTTATGATCCTGAAGCTGGCCTAGATAAACCGATAAGGAGATCGCGCTATGGCATTTGCATTTACTGACAAAAAAACATATTATGCCCATATCCTTTCACAGATTTCCCAGGGATCCTATTCGGATTCCTGGGCATCACTCACAGATTTCCGGGTGCCGCAATGGTTTGAAGATGCCAAATTCGGTATTTTTATCCACTGGGGGCTTTACAGTGTTCCGGCCTTTCGCAATGAATGGTACTCCCGCAACATGTACATCCAGGGAACCCCGGAATACGAACATCACCTGAAAACCTACGGCCCTCACAAAACATTTGGCTACAAGGATTTTATCCCCTTGTTTACCGCCCCGAAATTCAATGCCGAAGCGTGGGCTGAGCTTTTCCGGAAATCCGGTGCTCGTTACGTTGTCCCGGTTGCGGAACACCACGACGGCTTCCAGATGTATGGAAGCTTTCTGTCTCATTACAATGCGCTCGAAATGGGTCCGAAAAAAGATATTCTTGGAGAACTGAAGACCGCCATCGAAGCGCATGGCATGGTATTTTGTACCTCCTCGCACCGCGCAGAACACCACTGGTTTATGGGAAATGGTAAGGATTTCGACAGCGACATCAAAGAACCTCTTGTCTGTGGCGATTTTTACTGGCCTTCCATTCAGGAACAGCCGGATCAGCAGGACCTTTTTGCCAAACCGGACCCCAGCGAAGAATTTCTGATCGACTGGGTATGCCGTACCTGTGAGATCATAGACCGGTATCAGCCAAGAGTCCTTTATTTTGACTGGTGGGTACAGCACAATGCCTACAAGCCCTACCTGCGCATGATCGCGGCTTACTATTACAACGCCGGAATTCTTCAGGGCTATCCGACCGCTATCTGCTACAAGCACGATGCGATGGCGTTTGGCAGCGGTATCGTGGATGTGGAACGTGGCAAATTTGCTGCCGCCAAACCCTACCACTGGCAGACAGACACTGCGATCGCACGCAATTCCTGGTGTTATACGACTGATCTCGACTACAAATCCAGCAATGAGATCCTGTGTTATCTGGTCGATGTGGTGAGCAAAAACGGCAATCTTCTCCTGAATGTCGGTCCCAAGGCTGACGGAAGCTTTGCCACGGAGGATCTCTCGATTCTGGAGGATATCGGAAACTGGCTCTCAACAAACGGGGAGGCCATCTATCGCAGCAGGCCCTGGCGCTACGCAGCCGAAGGTCCCACACAGGAAGTTGAGGGACAGTTCAGCGACAGCAGTGCGACAGAATATACCGGCAGTGATTTCCGTTTTACAGCAGGAAACGGCTGCATTTACGCTACCTGTCTCCGCTACCCGGGGGATGGACAGATCCGGATAAAAAGCCTTGCAAAATCCAAAGATCCGAACAAGCCGGCATTTCACGGGATCATCACAGATGTTGAGATCCTGGGATTTGAGGAAAAACCGGAATTTCGCATAGATGAAAGTGGATTGCAGTTTACAACGAAGACTGTACAAAGCACCTTTCCTGTCGTCATAAAAATACATACCGATTGATGAAAATCCCTATTATGTGATAAAATGTCCTTAGGCAAATGCGCCTGATGGAACAAATAAACATATAGTATGGGAGACGGTATGGAAACTTTATTGATTGCAGATGATGAGGCTGCCATCAGAGAAGGATTGAAATATATCATAGACTGGGAAGCAGAAGGATTTCGGCTCTGTGCAGAGGCCGGCAACGGAGAAGATGCACTCGCCAAAATTCTGGCTCTGCGCCCCAGTCTTGTTTTATTGGATGTGAAAATGCCGAAAATGCACGGAACCGAGGTTATCCGTCAGGCCCGCGAGCAGGGCTTTACCGGAAAATGTATTATCCTGAGCGGCTATTCTGACTTTGCCTATGCGCAATCCGCTATCCGCAGCGGTGTCAGCTTTTATCTGCTCAAGCCGATCGACGAAGATGAGCTCCTTGATTCCGTTCGAAAAATCCGGCTGTTGATCGACGATGAGAAGAAAAACACCAGTAAACTGTCCAATCTCAAACAGAAGGCGCGGGATGTCATCCTGCGGGAACTGATCACCGATACCCTGTCTGCCCCTCTCCTTCCGGAAGATCTCTCCTCCCTGCATCTGCAGGCGGATGTCTATCAGATTGTTATCTGTGAGGATTTCCAGGTGGAATCCCGGAACGCTCCCTATACACTCGCTGAGCTGTTGCGCGTCACCAACAAAGACAACAGCACCTTTGACCATATTTCCATTGATTCCCATGACGTTGTTCTTTTGAAGGGAGCCTATGGGTTGAAAAAGCTGAATGAATTTCTGATGCACTTTGAAGAACAGACCCCGCAGGAGGGAAGCCCTCTCGGTTCCATGTTCCTGACGATCGGAAGACCGGTCTATGCCGTGACAGATATTTTCCAGTCTTACAGTGATGCCGTTGCCCTGTTACACCGTAGATTTTTCTGCCCGCAGGAACAGCACTATCTGGACTACGAAGATCTTCCCAAGAAAATGCTGGTGGAACAGACCACTAAAGACAGTGCCCCTGCTCCAACCGTTTTTGATGATGCCCTGCTTTCTTTCTACAGTGATCGCTTCATTGACTATATCACCACCTTCAACCGGAACATGATTGCCCACGCACTCTCCGCCCTTGAAACCGAGCTGAATGAATCGGCAGCGGATATCAGCGCCATCCGCATGTTTCTGATCGACATTTATCTTCGCACCAAAGAAAAGATTGCCGCCATCTATTCTTCCGCTGACATTCCTTTTCTTGCCAATTCCGCAGTGATTGAATTTATCCACGGGCAGAACTATCTCTACGAGATCATCCGCTATCTGTCAGAGCAGTTCGAGATGATGATGAACGCCTCCGGCAATCCGTCGCGCGACACGATCCTGGATGACGTCATCTTCTACATCAATCACAACTACCGCGACAATATCAAGCTGGAGACGATCGCCCCGCTTTTCGGGTACAACAGTGCCTACCTCGGCAAGATCTTTAACAAGACGGTCGGCGAAAGCTTTAATTCCTATGTAGACCATAAACGGATTGAACTTTCCAAAAAGCTCTTGCAGGAAAATTCTCTCAAGGTATACGAGATTTCCGAACAGGTCGGCTACAAGAATGTCGACTACTTCCACAAGAAATTCAAAAAGTACGTCGGAGAAAGCCCGGCAGAATACCGTAAAAGATCTATTTTCCTTTGATGATCTCTTTCGTCCACACATAGGCAAGTTCAAACCAGTTCTGACAGGAGGGCTCTATATTCTCTCCGTTAACGCCCATTGTCAGTTCACTGGCAAGTCCCAGTCCATGTCCACCCTTCATGTACATGTGCAGTTCCACCGGAATCCCTTCTTTCCGCATGGCAAGCGCAAGCATGATAGAGTTCTCTGCCGGTACAAGGTCGTCCTCGTTTGTCGTCCACACAAAGGCCGGCGGCGTATCCTCGCTCACCTGCTTTTCAAGTGAAAGTTCCTCTCTCTGTTCCTCATACATATCCCCCAGAAGGTTTTCAAAGGACTCCTTGTGTGCATACTCTCCTGACGTGATCACCGGATAATTCAGGATCATTCCCGCAGGCTTTAAGAGCGGCTTCTGAAGCTTCAGTGTATCTGCCAGAAACGCCCTGTTCCAGAACATTCCATAGCTTGCCGCAAGATGTCCTCCTGCCGATGATCCCTGTATGAAGATCTTGTCACAGTCAATGTGCCACAGCTCTGCCTTTTCCTGCGCCATGTTCACCACAGATGCCAGTTCCAGAAGTGCTGTCGGATAAACAGCCGGTCTGACTGAATACCACACAACCATGGCATGATATCCATAGGAATTCCATTTCAGGGCAAACATCTCTGCCTCTCTCTCCGATGTGAAGCAGTATCCGCCTCCCGGGCAGATGATGACCAACGGTCTTGTGTCAATCCCGATTTCCTCCGAGTGGGAAATCAGATAAGTTACCACATTCGCGTAAATTTCCGAACCCGGCACCTCAAGTTTGATTCTTTCATGCAGCATATCTTTTCCTCATTTCTGCACACGTTTTTTGTACATGACGAGTTTATGTCAAGTGTGCGCAGACACAAATCTCGCGATTGAAAAAAATTCATTTTCAATCTTTTTCTTCCTTATGTTGATGGTTATAATTCTTCCGACTGACTCTGTTTCTCCACAACAGCTCCCGGTTCCTTTTCTATGATCTGGAAAATCCGAAGCGACATCCCCGCTATCGTATAGATCATACAGGCCGGGCCGATAAAAAATCCAATAAAAACAGTCGTACTGTTGAAAAACCATACCAGTGCTTCCACCGCCAGAATCAGAATCAGAATCAGCGTTCTGCCTGCATACCGACGTGAGATTTCAAAGGAATTACGGAAAATCTTCCCCAACGTATTCTGATAGCGTGCCATCAATGGAAACGCATACAGCAGACAAAGCGCAAATAAAATACCCGAGATGATCGCTGCGATCAGAAAGATGATCGGATTATCCTCCACCGCCTCAAAAAGCTGTACATCCAGATAAACCGCATAGACAGCAACCAGGCTTATGATCCCAAGGACCGTTCCCTGCTTCCAGTTCTCCCGGAATCCCTTTAAGAACTCCTTCGCAATATAGCCTTCCTCATCATCCACCATATGCAGACAGACTTTAAACGCTGCCGCTGTGGATGCGCCTATTGTGATAATCGGAATACTGAATATCACCCAGAAAAAATTGACCTGTATGATATCCCATAATCTCTGCATGAATTTATAAAAAGGACTGTCTACGCCAAAGAATTTCATCACTTTCTCCGTTTCTGCATCACTTGCCCGTTAGCCAAAAGGGGCCGTCCTATGACGACCCCTTTATTATATCACATTTATTTTCCCATAGCTGCATCTTCTGCTGCCGCACGAAGTTTTGCTTCGTTCTGCTGGAACTCAACGCACTGGTCATATCCATAGGACTCTGCCTCGGAGATCATGCTGTCAACGATGCTGTTGAACTCGTCGTCGGATGCTGCGTAGATTGCCTTCCAGGAGTTTGTCTTGATGCACTCAGCAACCTGGTTCCAAACTGCTGTAAGCTCGTCAGACTTCGGGCTCTCAGCGTACATTGTACCAGGAGAGAAACGATAATCTACCTTGTCAAAGCACTGATCAATATAAGCGTTTCCTGTGTGATCTCTCCAGTCTGCCTCGATGTCAGAACCAGCCTCAGTTGCGAAGCTCTCCCACATCTTGTAGTTGTAGGTCTCACCGTTGGAATCCGGGTTCGGAGAATCAATTCCCCATGTGGTGTTGTTCATCTTAAAGTTACCATCTTCAAAGGTTCCTGAATAACCGTCTGTCATCTCTGTCTTACCATCGAGCTTAGCGGTACGT
The DNA here is from genome assembly GCA_934385475.1 of uncultured Lachnospiraceae bacterium. Classification (GTDB taxonomy): domain Bacteria; phylum Bacillota; class Clostridia; order Lachnospirales; family Lachnospiraceae; genus UBA3282. The sequence continues at coordinate 24,443 of CAKRPS010000016.1, forward strand.
CCAAGATCTGTGAAGCAGGTCTTGCCGTTCTCATCATAGTACCAGCATACATCCTTCGGGCCATACTCGGAGATCATACGTCCTTCCGGGGTAGAAAGCCAGTTGATGATTGCCATACATAATTCCGGATACTCGGTCTTAGCGCCGATTGTCCAAGGTCTGTTACCACCGTAGATGTTCTGGCCATATGCGATCGGTGTAGCCTCTGTAGGAATACAAGGATACATTGCCTTGCCGTCTGCCGCATGTGCCTCAGAATTGTAGAATGCAGAGCCTAAGAAGTTGAAAATGTTCAGGAAAGCTGTACCATTCTGATAATCTTCAACCAGTCCGTCATATCCCTGTGTCTGGGAGTCAGGATCAAGCAGTCCCTTCTGGTATAAGGTGTTGTAGAACTTCAGGCAGGTGAGGTAAGGGCCGTCCTTCTGTAAGCAGTCATAGTAAACCTGATCTACCGGGTCATACAGACCGAAACCAAACTCATCATAGCCATAGTAAGCGGTTGCAAGGGACTTTACATACATAACCATGTTTCCATCCCAGTCATTGAATAAGGATACGCCGTAGGTAGGCTTTCCGTTGTCATCTGTCGGGCAGAGCTCCTGCATCTGTCCAAGAACATCTACCATATCGTCCAGATTCTTGATCTCCGGATATCCTAACTCTTTGTAAAGATCCCAACGAAGATCCCATGTATACATACCCTGCTGACGTGCTGACGCATCATAAGCAACGTCGAAACCGAAGCCGTAAAGCGTACCGCCGGAGATGGTCTGGTTCTTCTCCAGAGCAGCCGGCATATGCTCTTTGATATACGGGCCATAATCTGCTAACAGATCATCTTCGTTCCAGTCATACAGCAGTCCCTTGGAAATTGCCTGCTGATACTCATCACCATCACTCCCCCAGATTACGATGTCTCCCAGGTTTCCGGATTCCATACGTGTCTCATACACGCCGTCCGGATCCGGGATGATGTTCAGCTTAACGTTGAACTTCTCTAACATAACCTGACCAAACCAGCCGATCTGCTCACCGGAATAGTTGGCAAGCTGATCGAATACATCTAGTGTCACTGTCTCTTCCGGGATCACGTCGGACAGATCAACTGCCTCTGTGCTATCCTCTGTGTCAGCGTCCGCCGTATCCTCTGCGTCGGCGTCCTCTGTGTCGTCTTCTGCTGTGTCCTCTGCAGCTGTGTCAGTGGTTGCTGCTGTGTTGCTGGAACCACCGCAGGCTGTCAGTGATGCAACCATGGTAGTTGCCATCAGTAACGCAACGATTCTTTTTGCTTTCATACTTTTTCTTCCTCCTATTATTTTGCGCAGACGTCCCGGAACCAACCTTCCAAAATGCTCCGGACCGCTGCAGGTTGTGTTATCATAACCGCCCCAGGCGGATAAACACCTCTGTCTGTTGTCTTTTCCTGCTCTGCCTAGCCTTTTACCGCACCAAGCATGATACCTTCCTCAAAATATCTCTGCATGAACGGATATACCAGCAGGATCGGGATAACCGTTACCATGGAAATCGTGTACTTGATAACCTTTCCACTCATCGCCGACTTGATGGCAGCATCGCTGACCACACCGCCGGACTTCATCAATGCGCCAAGGTTCGACGCCTGATTCAGATAGATATACAGTCTGTGCTGCAAGGTATACAGTGTCGGCGCCGACTGCATCAGCATCAGGGAATCCGTAAAGGAGTTCCAGTTGCCTACTGCACCAAAGATTGCGATCGTTGCAAGGATCGGCTTACTCAGCGGCCAGATGATCTTGCGGAACACGGTCATGTAAGACGCGCCGTCCATCTCTGCACTTTCTTCCAGCTCTGCCGGAATGGATTCAATGTAGGTCTTTACCAGAATGATGTTGTAAGGCGCTACGATACCGGGAATGATGTATGCCAGGAAATTGTTGGTCAGACCAAGCATCTGCATATTCATGAACCACGGGATCGTACCTGCGTTGAAGTACATGGTGATGACCAAAAACCGATACCAGAATTTCCTTCCCCACAGCTCCTTCTTTGTCACCAGATAGCCCACCAGACCGGAAGCCATAACCATGAGCGCCGTTCCGATCACGGTTCTTGCGATCGTGACGATCAGGGCGTTTCCCAGGTCGCTTACACTCAGCAGCGTCTTGTAGTTGTTCAGGTTAATGCCTCTGGGAATGAAGTTGATCACACCCTTTACCACCAGTTCATTGTCACTGATCGTGTTGATAAAAAGGTAGTAAAACGGGAAGATACATGCCAGCGTAAATATCGTAAATATGGTGTAGTTGATCATATTGAAAACAATGTCGCCGGGTGTGCTTTTGTATTTCTTCTTATGCTTTTTTGCGTACAGCTTTTCTGCCTTCGCATCTCTTTTTTCCTGTTTTGTCTTAGCCATGATCTGCACCTCCCTACACAATACTCTCGCCACGGATCAGCTTCGAAACGCTGTTTGCCGCGAAGAGGAGAACTACACTGATAATGGATTTCAGCATACCGATCACCGTCGAGAGCGGGATCATGCCTTTACCGATACCAAGTTTGTATACATACAGATCCAATACCATAATGGATGAGGTGTTGGTCGAGTTTTCAAAGACAAGGTACTGATCCATACCGTTGCTGAGGATGTTTGCGATCGACATCAGCAAAAGTACGCAGAAAGTGGGGATCAGTCCCGGCACGGTAATGTGCCACATCTTCTGGAATCTTCCGGCTCCGTCCACCGTTGCCGCTTCGTAGAGCTGCCTGTCGATACCGGAGATCGCTGCTATGTAGATGATGGCGCTCCAGCCAATTCCTTTCCACAGTCCCCATGCCAGCATCTTGAGCCAGGTGTGGCTGTCTCCCATCAGCAGGTTCACGCCCTGATCCCAGACGCCCATGTTCATCATCAGACTGCTGATGAATCCGTCGGTGGAGAAGATACAGAAAGCGATCGCGTATACTAAAACCCAGCTGATGAAGTTCGGAACCGTTGTGAAGGTCTGCACAAAACGCCGGAACTTCATATTTTTCATTTCACACAGGAAGATTGCAAATGCCATCGGAAGCCAGCTTGTCGCAATTCCAAGACCGCTCATCGCCAGTGTGTTTTTCATAACCCGTACAATATCGTTGACCGTCGCCTCGTTCTTCACAAGCTCCTTAAACCACTTGAGACCCGCGAAGTTTTCCATGCTCAGCGTATCGCCGACCTTATAATCGAAGAAAGCATATCTCCATCCGAAAAGCGGCAGATAGCAGAATACAAAGGCAAGTACGACGAACGGCATCAGGAGAAGGAACAGCTTGTATTTGGATTCCATCTCAAATTTCTCTTCTTTTGTCGTCCTGGGTATCAGGATCAGTTCTATCGCAGAAAGAACAAATATGACAGCCGCAAGTGCGATCACCATCCACATACCTTCCGGGAAGATCGGCTCGACCTTCTTCGGCTTTGGCGTCTGGGCGATCTGCTGATACGCCATATTGACGCCGATCATGGATACAAGCATCACTGCGCTTCCTGCAAGCGATAAGATATTTCCAAGTCTCTTGAACTTGCGGTTTCCCACGGACATACAGCCTCCGGCTGCGGATACCACGATACCGATACACGCCACTATGGATGATCCATACAGCAGGTACATGGTCGAATGTTCCACCCATTCTTTCTTAAACGCACGGCCGAAATCGGCTGTGAGCTTCGAGTATGAAATACCGGATGTGAACAGAGACAGGTTTTTGTTGATGAGTCCGCTGATCCTCGTCGGATTCAGTGCAGGAATGAACAGGAATACAAATGACAGCAATATGGCAATTCTAAGCACATAATAGAGTTTGTCAGATGTCTGTTCTTTTGCCGTTTTACTCTGATTCATAATGCTCTCCCTCTTTCTTCAAAAAATGCACCATCAGCTGTTATCTCACTGATGATGCATTTATTATAGAAAAATGATAAAAATAAAAATACCATAAAAATTAAATTAAAATACTGTCTTTTTTCATGGTTTCTACCGGAAACTGTAAACACACTGTTGTTCCCTTTGCCAGTTCCGAATAAATCTTAATGCCAAAATCCTCACCATAATGCAGCTTGATCCGCTGGTTGATATTGTACAGGCCGATACTTTTGGAGCGGGTCATATCCTTCACCTCAATATCTTCACGTAGAATCTGAAGGGTCTGTTCATCCATACCGTCACCATTATCCTCCACCTCTATCATAAGCAGTTCTCCCATCTGCTCCGTCTTGCGGCAAATACTTATCTTTATATGTCCTTCCCGCTCATCGTCCTCCAGTCCATGGATGATCGCATTTTCCACAACCGGCTGCAACAGCAGTGGCAGAATCTTATATTCTTCCAGATTCACATCCTCTGCCACACAGATTTCGTAATTGATCCGGTTCTCAAAACGGAGTTTCTGGATCTGCATATAATTCTCCACATGTGCAATCTCTTCCCGCAGAGTTGTCACCGTAGTACCTGTATTTTCCAGCACATACCGCATGGATTTTCCAAGCAGCTTGATCGCCGTCGCCACCTCACGGTCTCCGGCTGTAAATGCCTTCATACGGATTGTCTCCAGTGTATTATACAGAAAATGTGGATTGATCTGACTTGAAAGCATCTTAAACTCCATGCTCTGCTGCTGGATCATCAGCTCCTGTTCATTGATCTGGGTACTGTAGATCTTCGCTTCCTGTTCCTTGATATTCTGTACCATGACCTGCAGATCACCGAACGCCTCCGTCAACTCATCATTTCCCTGAAAAGTCGGTATGAGCTCGTAGTCCTGATTACTGGCCTTGTGCATTTCCTGACGCAGCACATTCACTCTGCCCGTGAAGTAATTGGTAAAGAAATAAATGATCAGTCCCGGAATCAGCATGGCGAGCGCGAGGATCACCACACAAAAGCCCTGAATATAGCGTATGCTTTTGTAGCCTTCCGCATTGATCGTCGAGATATACAGCCTTGACTCCGCCTGATACGGATGCAGAGTGGAAATGCTGACAAAGCATTGCTTCCCGTTCATCTCCTCCCGGCCAAGATACTGATAATAGGGCTCCTCATAGTCAACTGTAAGCGGTAGTTTTTCTCCGTACATCTTTCTGTCCGAACAGTAGAAAATACAGCCATCCTCCGCAGATACCAGATTCTCATACTGGCTGGTGTCAATTCTGGTGCGCAGGTAATCATCACTGACCTTGATCACCATAACTGCCCGATATCTGGTATTTATCAGAGGAATTTTGCGCACAAGACACAGATTCCAGTAAATATTTCCGTAGGCATCTTCCCTCTGCATCTCCGTCCAGAATACCGCGGACTGGCTTTCCGCTTTCTGATACCAGTCCTGTTTGCGGATCTCCGGCGTAATCCGGTGCAGCTGCTTGTAATCCTCTACATAAGGATTGTCCGTGTAAATCTGAATTTCCTTGATCTCCGTATAATTGTTCTCGTAGCTGTCCAGCACATTGACCGAGTCGATCGCCTCATAGTACCACTCCCGCTCTCCGTATCGTCCGGTCAGTACTCCCTGCACGTCATCGTGGAAGGTGATTTCCTCCGAGATATTATAAATCTGTGCCGTGATCTCATACAGGATGTTACGGACCCGCAGGTTGTCAGACTCCAGAAGATCACTGTGATAGTTCACCAGAATCTTGTAGGTATTTCCGACGAGAAAAGACCCGATCAGCAGGATAGGCACCACGACCGCCACAAAGTAAATCACATACAGCTGCTGCCGGATGCTTGCCCTGCTCAGAAAGCGGTTCCACCTGCCCCATGGTTCTCTTTTGCTTTTCTCTTTATGAACTTTTTTCTCCAATTTGTTGGGATCATTCATAGATATTGTACTGTTTTCCCTCTCTGACCATAACCGGGATGATATCTAACGGTGCCGGAACTGTAATCCGCTGACCACCCTCATATAGTTTCTTGGTATACGCATCCGTCCATCTGCATCCTGCCGGCAGATAAAGACTGCGCTCCCTTTCTCCCTCTTCCATCACGGGAGATACCAGCAGATCTGGTCCGAACATATAGCTGTCCGAGATGTTCCATGCCAGCCTATCCTCCGGAAAATCATAGAACAGCGGGCGCATAATCGGCGCACCCTTCTCGCTGGCTTCTCTCATGCACTCTCTGATATAGGGGCGAAGCTTTTCTCTGATAAATAAGTACTTGGTAAGGATTTCATAATTCTCCTCTCCAAAGCTCCACACCTCATTGTCCTGCCCGCTGGTAAGCTGACGCACGCCATTGATAAACTCCTGCTCTCTCTCATACCACGGTGATCTCTCCCCGTGCATACGGAATACCGGACAGAAAGCTCCCCATGCGAACCACCGCACGAGCAGTTCCTGAAAATGCTCATCCTGAATATTTCCGCCGAGGAATCCGCCAATATCAGAAGTCCACCACGGAATACCGGCAATTCCCATATTCAATCCGGCCTGAAGCTGCTCTCTCATGGCGCGGAAAGAGGAATAGATATCTCCGGACCAGGTAAGCACACCGTACTTCTGACTGCCGGCCCACGCACAGCGCACAAGGCTCATCACATCTTCCTCTCCGGCTTCACGCAGTCCTTCATAAAATCCCTTCGCATATCCGACCGGATAAACATTGCTGCACTGCAGTGCCGGTCCTGCGTAGTAACGATAGTTGTCAAAGTCATACGGTCCGTACTCCGGTTCTGCCTCATCCAGCCAGAAGCAGCGGATTCCTTTCCGGTAATAGTTCTCCTTGCATTTCTCCCAGACAAATTTCTGTGCCCCGGGATTGGTCGCATCATAGAAAATGGTATTTCCCATCCAGGTCATGTGATCCGGGTTTCCACGGTCGGCATTGACCAGATAACCGTTCTCTGCCATCTCTCCGAAATTCTCACTCTGCTCATCGATCGTCGGCCACACGGAAACTACCGTCTCTATTCCAAGCTCCTTCAGCTCCCTGACCATTGCCTCCGGGTCAGGCCAGTCTCTCGGCTCAAATTTAAAGTCTCCCTGTCTGGTCCAATGGAAAAAGTCCACCACGATAGCGTCCATCGGAAGCCCTCTTCTCTTGTGCTCTCTGGCAACATTCAGAAGCTCCTCCTGCGTCCGGTAACGAAGCTTACACTGCCAGTATCCCATTCCGTATTCCGGCATCATAGGGGTACGGCCCGTGACAGCACTGTACTGTTCCTCCAGCTCGGCCGGCGTATCGCCTGCGGTGATAAAATAATCCAGTTTCTTGGTGCTCTGTGCATGCCATTCCGTCTTGTTCGTTCCAAATACCACGGTTCCGATCGCCGGATTGTTCCACAGAAAACCATAGCCGCGGTTAGAGATCATAAACGGAACACTCGCCTGTGAATTTCGGTGTGCCAGCTCCAGAATGGCTCCCTTCTTATTCAGGTTCTTCTCCTGATATTGTCCCATTCCGAAGATTTTCTCATTGTCATAGGCTTCAAACCGCGCCGTCAGTTCATAATCTGTCGTCCCCGGAATCGGCTTCAGTTCCCTTGCATCAATGCGGAGCGGAACACAATAACGGTTGATGCGGTTCCGGTTTCTCCAGTACTCCTGTGTAAGCAGTTCTCCCTTCTGGTTATAAAAGCTGATCCAGCCCTCCTGGGTTACCTTTGCAGTAATCTTTCCATTTACCAGTGTAGCACAGATTCCGGTCTGATGATATTTCTCCCATTCAGGGCCTGCATACCAGGGGTCCGTGACATCCTTTTCCTCAAAGGTGATCTGGCTGGCTGTCTCCTGTGGTGTCTCCGTCAGAGCCCAGTTATTTTCATCCATTTTCACGTCCTTTGTCATGCGGACCCTCAGGGAATTGACTCCCCACGGCTCAATGACAACCTTTGCTGTTCCGTCCTTGATCCATAATCTCTTTCCGTCCTGCTCTAAATGCATACTGTCCCATCCTTTCTTTGTCTGTTATTCTACCGGTTCTCCGTACAATACGCCCCGGCTTCCTGTTGCAATATAGAATCTGCCATATACCTGACTGTCACCTTCCATACTGTTTATCTCTCCATACATCTGTTCTTCGATGTTCAGCCGCACAAAGGTCTGTCCGTCATCCAAGGTGCGATAAAAGCCGTACTCTCCGCCAATCGTCGCCGCGACATACACCGCCTTATCTTCCTTCAGATACTCTCCTCCCGGCCGGATAAGCCCCAGACCCATCCGGTAAAAGATATCTCCCTCCTGGCCGAGTCTTCGCAGGGTCAGTTCCTTCTTTTCCCATTCATACTGAAGCTTCCAAAGACCATTCTCGCGCAGTGCCATGTAAAATATTCCTTTCCGGCCGTTATCCCCGCGCACCTCCGTCTTGTTGGCACAGTCTATTTTGGAAAAGTCTACCGCAAGTACCCGGGTCACACTTCCATCCGGATACCTGGGTATGATCTCCTGATAGGTCTCCCCCGCATCCTCACTCACATAGAAATCAAAATGGTCTCCAAAGCCATAAAACAGGCTGCTGTCCACCCGGTCGGCAAACACCTTGAACCCGCCTTCTGTCTTACGTTTTCCATTTCTGTCATAGACGCTGCACCTTTCAAAAGAAGCTCCCGCGTCATGGCTTACCAGAACCTGCTCAACCGGCAGACAGATATTGTCAGCCACCGACCAGACAATATTCCGGCAGTCCGGTGACATCGCCACCCATCCACTGTTGACATTGGGCTGTTCGATACGGTGCAGCACCTCGTCAAGCTTCTCCGACAGACCAAACGGCATGGGAAGTCTGGTAAATGTCCGGCACTGATCCTTTGACAGGATCAATCCTCCCTTGGTTTTGCCCGTCCAGTTTCCTCTCGGGGTCACCACCACACATTCAGGGAACTGATCGGAATAGTCTGCATTGATACAGGTGATATACCGGTTCCCCTCCGCATCGTCAAAGGAATTGTCACAGGGAGTATCAAGCTTTCGGAAAGCAAATCCCCCCAGATCACCCAGTATGTCGATCACCTTGACTTCTCCTGCCGGTGGACTGTACAGGTTCAGGTGCACGGTCTCTTCAATGCCATCGCTCCAGTCCTCAAACGTAACTTCAGCAGCTGCCAGATTCCTTGACCGGAACACTCCCGTTCCGGTGTTGAACCACATCTCTTCCTCCTGAAAAGGATTGATCTTGAGGTCCGTCATCCAGTGGATCAGGGAATGTCCTCCATTGTACTGCGGACGCATATAAGAGGTTCTGAAATCCAGCTTTCCAACCTCCAGATCATACAGAATGCACTCCCAGCTTTCCCCGTAATCTCTGGAGCGGAAAATACAGTCTCCATCTTCCTTGCTGATCGTTGACACCACCAGCAGGCCCTTTGTCTGCACTCCCGCCACGATCCCGGAAAAGCCAAATTCCGCAGCCTCCTGCGGCAACGGCGTAATATCTGTTCCTGCACCTATCCGGTTCTGTTCCAGTGGATAGCGCACCACCCTGCCTTCTATCACACTTCCTCCGTCGCAGCTGTAGCCCAGTTCATGCACATATGCATTTCTGCCTGTCACCGCGTATGTAACATACAGATTCCTGTCATCCGTGGCATACCTCTGCGCCACCAGTCCGGCAAACCGTACTCCTTCCACTTCTCCGTCCTGCGGCTGCCAGAGCTCCTCAAAGCTGTGTCCGTCATCGTAGGACACAAACAGGCTGTGTCCCCGCAGAGTATCACTCCGCTTAGTCGTCACACCGGCACACCCCACAAACAGGGCTTTTCCATCCGGGGTCTGCCCTGCAAAGGTCAGATACTGTTCGCGGAACGCTTCAATCTTTCTCCACGTTTTCCCACAGTCATCACTTCTCCACAGGCCGGACTGCTGCGATGCAAACCACAGAGTCTCTTCCCTGGTTACATCTACGATCAGGCGGCTGCCGGTCCCACGTCCATTCTTATTTCCATGCACCGGCATAGGCATCGTATATTTGGTAAAGGTTTCCCCGTAGTCCTCAGAGACCAGCAGTTCTCCGCACGCCTGTGCATCCACACCACATGCTGCATAGAGTCTCTCCGGGTGCCTTTCATCCAGCGCGATCGCGATTGGAAATGTCTCGCTCAGATCATCCATTGTCACATGATCACACAGACTCTTCCATCTCTGACTCTCTCTGTCAAACCGATATACGCCTCCTATGTCCGTCCTGATGTACAAAATATCCTTCTGACGGCTGTGGAAGGTAAAGCCTGTCACATAACCGCCTCCCGGTATCGGCAGATTCCGGTATTCATATCTTTCCTGCTGCATATTTTCCTCATTTCTGCACACGCTTTTTGTGCATGATTTCTTTCCTGGATGGATTTTTACATTGTTCTCCTTCTGAATGTACCCTGCTGTCCCCTCTATGGTCAATCGTCATATTTTCGCACATTTGGTGAACTTATTAGTGTTCTTTGCAGAGCCCTGTATTCTTTAGGCGTCATGTGCATATATTTTCGGAAGATCTTATTATAATAGCTGATATTGTTGAATCCAACCATCCCCGCAATCTCTCCGATACCCCGCTCCGACTCCCCCAGAAGTGCCACACTCTGGCTGACCCGGTAATGATTCAGATACTCCGTCATCGTCATTCTGGTCACGCTCTTAAACAGTCTGCACAGATGCCCGTCACTCACATGGAAGCGCTCCGCCAGCTCCTCAAGTGTAATCTGTCCGGCGTAATTATCCTGCATATAGGCAATGATCTCCTTCATCAGTTCTACCCGGACATTTCCGCTGTCCACCTCTTCCCTGACAGGCTTTGCCCCATGAAGGCACAGAAAATACAGAATTTCATACAGCCTTGCCTTGATCAGCAGTTCATAGCCCATCTCTGCCCCGGCATAGCTTCTTCTGATATCTCCCGTAAGCCGGTACACCTCTCTCTGCCACTCTTCATCCGGCCTGATGAAAACGGGAAGGGCGATCCTTCCATATTTGAAGCTGTCCAGATATTTCTGCTGGATCGTATCCTTCCAGAAGCTGTCAAGCAGTTCATATTTAAAATCTATGGCAAAAAAGGCAACCTCTTCTCCTTTTTGTCCGGAAAGGGAATGCAGACTGTCCGGACGGATAAACAACATATCCCCCGGCTCCGCCTTATAACACTCTTCGTCAATAAAGACATCCACCTGCCCTGCTGTGATCACCAGAATCTCCATCTCCTCGTGCCAGTGACAGCTCACCTTTTCTTCAAAGCTGCTGTCCACACAGACCTCATGCACCTTCAGCGGGAACATGGCATCTCCATGTGGCATCTTTTCCTGCAACATGGAAAAAGCATCGCCGGTCATTTTGTTCTCCTCACGGGCTGTCAAAGCCTCTCCATCCGCCATCCCTACACACCTCCTTTCTTTTACTCTTTTCCAATTAGGATGATGTTGGGGTCAAAAGCCATTGCTTTATTTTGAAGCTGGCAAATTGCACAAATAGCAATTTTTCAGAAATTCGGGCAATGGGAACGGCATCTCCATAAGCAAACGATAGGCAGATTTTTGCAGTTTTGCGAGCATAGCGTGTGCAGCAAATCAATTGTTTGAGCTCTGTAAGAGCGAGTTTTGATTTCTGCACACAGATAGGCGGCGCAGCAAAACGAGAAAATCAACGTGTTTGCGTTGGTATGCCGATTCCCTTGCCCGGATACTGAATGCATTATTGTGCAATCTGCCAAATGTTAAATGAAATAATGGCTTTTGACCCTGGCATCATCCAATTAGTCAATTGCGAAACTCATAAGTTTTTGTTTTGAAGTGTTCAAATCAAAATTGTGTTAATAATTATCAATTATGTTAAAGTTTTTGCCTTTTCCAATCATTATAGTATTATTATAACAAGACGAAAGAAATATGCAAGGGCATATTCGCAGAAAGGTAAAACAGAAAGGAGATTCGATATGAAATTTAGTAATGGATGCTGGCTTCTCAAGGAAGGTTTCGGCTGCTTTTCCCCGCAGGAGGTATACGAGCAGACGGTCACAGATACCGAGGTTTCTCTCTGCGCGCCCACACACAAGATCATCACAAGAGGAGACACTCTTGGCGGTGCCAATCTTACTATTAAAGTAACCTCTCCGATGCCGGATGTTATCCGTGTACAGACCTTCCACTATATGGGGGTACAGAAAAAGACTCCCTCTTTTGAACTGAATCTGGAGAATCCTCAGAAATTGCAGGTCGAGGACAGCGAAGAGAAGATGATCATTACAAGCGGCGGTCTTTCTCTGGAAATCGGTAAGAAAGACTGGTACATGCGTTACAAACGCGGTGATGAGGTTCTCACCGAAAGTGTTGCCCGGGATCTTGCAATGCTCAAGGAAAACTGGAAGGGTGATTACTACGATCAGAATGGTGATCTGGAAGGAACTTATATGCGCCAGCAGCTCAGCATTGGCGTCGGCGAGCTTCTCTACGGAACCGGTGAGCGTTTCACTCCTTTTGTCAAAAATGGACAGACTGTAGAAATATATAATGAAGACGGCGGTACCAGCACAGAGCAGTCCTACAAGAACATCCCCTTCTTCCTCTCGAATAAGGGCTACGGTGTTCTGGTTAACCATCCGGAGCGGGTATCCTTCGAGTTTGCCACAGAAAATGTGACAAAAACCTCCTTCAGCGTAAAAGGCGGTTCTCTGGATTACTTCTTCTTTAATGGCCCTACCATGAAGGATGTTCTGACCAGATATACTGACCTCTCCGGAAAGCCTTCCCTTCCGGCTCCCTGGACCTTTGGTCTGTGGCTCTCGACATCCTTTACGACAAACTATGACGAAGCCACTGTTATGAGCTTTATCGATGGTATGCTGGATCGCGGTATTCCGCTGCGCACCTTCCACTTTGATTGCTTCTGGATGAAGGGCTTCCACTGGTCAGACTTCATCTGGGATAAGGATGTTTTCCCGGACCCGAAGGGCCTGTTGCAGCGCATCAAGGCCAAAGGGCTGAATATCTGTGTATGGATCAACTCCTACATCGGACAGGAGTCCGCCATGTTTGCAGAGGGTGTCGAGAATGGCTACTTTATCAAACGTCCAAACGGCGACGTATGGCAATGGGATATGTGGCAGCCCGGCATGGCTCTGGTAGACTTCACCAATCCCGCAGCCTGCAAATGGTTCCAGGATAAGCTGGAAATCCTTCTGGATATGGGCGTAGACTGCTTCAAGACCGACTTTGGTGAGAGAATTCCTACAAACTGCGTCTACTATGACGGCTCCGACCCGGAGAAAATGCACAATTACTATACTTATCTGTATAATAAGACCGTATATGAACTTCTTGAGAGAAAACGTGGAAAAGGAGAAGCAGTGCTGTTTGCCCGTTCTGCAACCGTCGGCGGTCAGAAGTTCCCTGTACACTGGGGCGGCGACTGCTGGTCAGACTATCCGTCCATGGAAGAAAGCCTGCGCGGCGGTCTGTCCCTGATGATGTCCGGTTTCGGTTTCTGGGCACACGATATCGGCGGCTTTGAGAATACTTCCACCGCAGATGTCTACAAGCGTTGGGTAGCCTTTGGCCTGCTCTCCTCCCACAGCAGACTGCACGGCAGCAGTTCCTACCGTGTTCCGTGGGTTTACGACGATGAGGCCGTTGATGTTGTCAGAAGCTTTACCAGATTGAAGGCTTCCATGATGCCTTACCTTTACAAGACAGCGATCGACACTTCAAAATCCGGTGTTCCTACTATGAGAAGCATGGTGCTGGAGTTTCCTCAGGATCGCAACTGCCATTATCTCGACAAGCAGTATATGCTCGGCGACAATCTGTTAGTTGCCCCGATCTTCAACGATCAGAGCCTTGGAATTTTCTATCTGCCAAAGGGAACCTGGACTGATTTCCTGACAGGCGAAGTCATGGAAGGTGGCAGCTGGGTGGAAAGAAAGTATGACTACCTCCATCTGCCGCTGATGGCACGCGAAAACTCCATCATCGCCATGGGTGCTCACGACGACAAGCCGGACTACGATTACGCTGATAATACAGAGCTCCGCATCTACGCACTGCAGGATGGTGCCAGCGCAGAGACCACAGTTTACGATCAGAAGCAGAATGTTGACCTGACCATCAAGGCCACCAGAAGCGGCAGCCAGATCACCATCGAGACCAAGGCTTCCAAGAACCTCTCCATCCGTCTGATCAATATAAGCGTCTCCGGTGCAGACGGTGCAAAGATCACTGCAGATGGCAATGATACTGTTCTGACAGATTGCAGCCAGAATGTGACCATTACCCTTTCATAGAAAGATTTCCTTAACCGAAAAAGTCGACCGTCCTCACAGGACGATCGACTTTTTTGTCAGATACTTCCTTTTACCACCAGAATCTTATCTCCGGCAGACACTTCCTCTCCCATCAGTTCATTCACTTCTTTCAGCTGCGTAATCGGAACGTAATACCGCTTGCCGATATCCCAGAGCGTATCGCCCGGTCTTACAATGTAGATAACCATTCCCGGCAGTTCGCTCAGTTTATTCAGATCAAGCTCACCCACTTCAATATCGGTGATCAGATTGCTCTTGCATATTGCAAACACCACAACCCGGAATTGGAGCACCGCTTTAATATCCAGCTTTTCGCCGTTTAACATGGTCACTGTAAGCTGTTCGACGCTGTAGTGCATCCGAAATGCGCTGGTCGGCATAATGTCCTCTGCCTCCGCAACATACTGGAAGGGCACCACATTGACCGTGGAGTACAACGCCCCTGCTCCTCCGGCGCACAGATATAAAGTCGTTACCGTCAGAGTTCCTGTCACTGCAATTCCATTTTCCACGATGGCCTGTTCGTCGATCTGGATTTCTCCCTCCGAATGGATCAGCTGATACATCGGCATTTCCGGATTCTGGATATCCGAGGTCTCCGCGATCTTACATTTTCCACTACCATTGTACAGGAGATTCTTCAGTTGTACCGGTGTCGTGACCGCCTCGATCTCCTTATCTACTCCATAGATATCCGCCAGTACCTCTGTCTGTTCCTCCACATATAACCGGATTCCCAGATCCAGCACCAGTTCCATGCAAAAGACACGTTCTTCGCCGTCAAAATCCTGCCGGACCTCGACATTGCACTGCCCCAGGCTGTATTCGATATCCGGGATCATATCCTCCGTACATCCCTGACATTCTATGACACCACTGAATGGTATGGTATTCTCATACCACAGTGCCCTGTCGTTGTCTCCCTCTCCTTCATACAGGAAAAAGGCTTTCATATCCCCCTGGATCGATATTTTATCCTCCAGTGCCTTGAATTCCATATGATCAAAGGTAATCTGATGCCAGATGATCTGGAACACATTCGGCAGGTTTCCGGTCAGTTCCATCTCTTCTTTTATACGGTAAATATCCTTCTTCTGCATTGCCAGTTCTGCGATCGGATAATTGCATTTCCGATACTCCACCGGTTCATCATGGCAGATATCCACCGCGATGTCCTGTTCCTCATGCTCCTGCGCCTCCAGACCAAATGAGACAACGGCCTGCACGCTGATCTTGCGGGAGTTGATC
The DNA here is from genome assembly GCA_934385475.1 of uncultured Lachnospiraceae bacterium. Lineage (GTDB taxonomy): Bacteria > Bacillota > Clostridia > Lachnospirales > Lachnospiraceae > UBA3282. The sequence goes on from CAKRPS010000016.1 coordinate 39,925, forward strand.
AGTCCGGCTGTCAGATCCTCCACTGACCACTCTACGCGGACATCATCACCGGTATTTACGCCTTCCATGTTGACCTTCTCCTCAAAGGGAATTGCTGTCTCCATGCTCGCGCAGCTTCCCTCCGCCTCCGTCAGATACAGTACGGACACTACCATTCTTCCTTTGAGTGTTACCACATTTTCTCCTGCACGTACTTCCTCCAGAATGATATCGCCCTTACTGCAAAGTAAAAAGCTGGCATCCGGCTTATTATCTGAAATATTCACATCCTCTTCCAATACAATCTGTGTCCCGGCCTTGCTCACAACCCGGTCCATATGTATTTTCTTTTTGACTAATTCCACAAGAAAAACCTCCATACGAATACTTACTATGAGTATATTCCGCATGGAGGTTCTTTATGACTTTCCGGGTCAAACTGTCTGTGCTCTACTGGACACAGCCGATCAGTTCACCGATATCTTCTATCTGATACTGCTTCATATAGGCTTCTATTCCATCTATGATCTCGGTCGTTGCGTAGGGATTGACAAAATTCATTGCACCGACCGATACTGCTGTTGCCCCGGCCATCAGAAACTCGATCGCATCCTCAGCCGTCGCAATACCGCCCATTCCGATGATTGGGATCTTAACAGCCTGTGCACACTGATACACCATGCGTACCGCCACCGGCTTAATGGCCGGTCCGGACAGGCCGCCTGTCTTGTTTGCCAGTGCAAATTTTCTTCTGTGGATGTCAATCTTCATTCCCGTAATGGTATTGATCAGGGAAATCGCATCACTTCCCGCCGCCTCCGCAGCTTTCGCCATCTCGGTAATATCCGTGACATTCGGGCTAAGCTTCATGATCACCGGCTGCTTTGCCTTCTTCTTGATCTGTGATGTGATATCATACAGGCAGTCTGCCTTTTGGCCAAAGGCAATGGCTCCCTCTTTTACATTCGGGCAGGATACGTTGATCTCCAGCATATCGACATCCTCATCACCCAGTCTCTCCACAACCTCCAGATAATCTTCCACTGTTTTTCCACATACATTTACAATGACTCTGGTATCATATTTTTTCAGAAAAGGGATATCTCTCCTGACAAAAACATTGATCCCCGGATTCTGCAGCCCGATGGCATTGAGCATTCCCCCATAGGTCTCTGCTACCCTTGGGGTCGGATTCCCCGGCCACGGAACATTCGCTACGCCCTTTGTCACGACGGCACCAAGACGGTTTAAATCGACAAACTCTCCGTACTCCATACCGGAGCCAAAGGTTCCCGATGCTGTCATGACAGGATTTTTGAACTCTACTCCCGCAATCGTCACCTTTGTATTCATCAGATCTCTACCTCCTTTGCATCAAATACCGGCCCATCCGTACAGATTCTGGCATTTTTTACATAGGAATGATGATCTACCTCTTTCGTCTTGCAGACACATCCCAGACAGGCACCTACTCCGCACGCCATCCTCTCCTCCAGAGAGATAAAGGCTTCCATATTATTCTCTGCCGCATACTGTTTAATGGCACGAAGCATCGGCATCGGCCCGCACGCCATGATCATATCTGCGGACAATCCCTGTTCTTTCACCACATCCAGCACATTTCCCTTTGTTCCGACGCTTCCATCCTCTGTCGCAACAAATACCTCGCCGTAACGCTCCAGATCCTCTCTGAGAAAGCATGCCTGATCACGATACCCTGCAATCACAGAGATCTCCGTCCCTTCCTGTAAGGAAAGCTCCTTTGCAAGCTCCAGCATAGGCGGGATTCCGATTCCTCCCCCCATGAGGAACACCTTCTTTCCTCTGGCATGTTCCAGTGGGAACCCATTTCCCAGCACACCGAGGATTTCCAGAAAGTCTCCTTCCTGATACGTTGCAAACTCTGCCGTTCCTTTTCCTGCGATACGATAGACCATCCGCAGCCGTTTTTGTTCCTTGTCCACCTCGCAGATACTGATTGGCCGCGGCAGCAGAGTGCTTGCATTATGCGGGTACAGGGCAAGAAACTGTCCTGCGCAGGCATCCTCTGCCAGCTCCGATTCGATCCACAGGTCATAGATCCGGTCTGCGATCTGCTTTTGAGACACAACCTTTGCCGTTACCTTTTTCTTCTGTGCCATGCTGTCACCTTTCATCCTTTCGATATACAATCCTGCCGTTACAAATCGTGTAAGCTACCACTCCCGGCATCCTTTCCCCGGTAAACGGGGTGTTGGAAGCCTTGGAAACATACTCTCCGGCAATCCATTCCCGGGCGGCATCAAAGACCACCAGATCCGCCGGACCGCCTTCTGCCAGATACCCGGCATTGAGATGATAAAGCTTCGCCGGTGCAAGGCTCATCTTCCGGATCAGTTCCATCATCGTCAGATAGCCCTTCTTAACCAGTTCACGGATTCCAAGAGACAGGGAAAGCTCCAGCCCTATGATTCCGCTTGGTGCCTGCGTGAGCGGTTTCTCTTTCTCTTCCCTGCTGTGGGGTGCGTGATCTGTCGCGATCATGTCGATTGTTCCATCCTGCAATCCCTGGATGATGGCAAGCCGGTCTTCTTCCAGTCTGAGCGGCGGATTCATCTTCGCCAGCGTTCCATGCCTGCGCACAGCCTCCTGTGTCAGGGTAAAATGATGCGGGGTTGCCTCCGCATAGATATGTTCGCTTTTTTTCTTGGCCTGACGCACCAGATCAACAGCCTCTTTCGTACTGATATGCTGGATGGAGAGATCCGCCTCCTCTTTGAGCGCAATTTCCAGATCCCTCTGTACCATGAAAATCTCTGCTTCGCGCGGTGAGCCTTCTATTCCGAAGTGAACCGCCACCTCCCCGGCGTTGATTCCGTTATTTCCAATAAAAGCCGGATTTTCCTCATGCAGACTGATCGGCCTGTTGAGGGCTGCTGCCTTTTGCAGTGCTTTTTGCAGGAGCTGTTCGTCCATCAGCGGTATTCCATCGTCGGTAAATCCTACCGCCCCGGCCTTACACAGTGCTTCCATGTCTGTCAGTTCTTTTCCTGCCATTCCTTTTGTGACATTGGCACAGCTATAGACGTGAATTCCTGTGGTTTTCCCCTTCTCCAGAACATAGGACAGTGTCTCTGTGGAATCTATCGGAGGCCTGGTATTTGCCATCATCACAACAGAGGTAAAGCCTCCTTTGGCGGCCGCTCTTGCCCCTGTCTCAATATCCTCTTTGTAGGTAAATCCCGGATCTCTGAAATGTACATGTACATCCACAAGCCCCGGGGTCACCGTCTGCCCCTTCAGATCTATCACCGTAATGTCCGGCGTTTCTTTTATTTCCTCTGATCCTTCCTGCGGTGTCACTATCCTTTGGATGATTCCTTTTTCCTCATCGATCAGGATATTCCGGCAGCCTTCTTCCCCGCTTGCAGGATCGATCAGATATCCGTTCTTTAAATACAGCATTTGTACCTTTACCCTTCTTTTATTTCTTTCATAATTTACCATATCCGGCGTGATTTCTCAACCGGAATGCAAGGTTTTGTCCTCGCCGCTCACTCGAAAACAACCGGCTTGTCAACAAATTCCAGTTTTATCACAATATAGGGATAACTGGCAACCGGGCTGCTTTTTTCTTCCGGCTCCGGACCGATCAGATCCGTATCCACATAGACTGCATTGGACGTTTCATACACTTCCTTCACTGCGATGCTGTAGCCTCCGGTCTGCTGCACTCCGTATCCAATACAGACGTACAAAAAGCCCCGGTCCTCAAAGGTCATCTTGAATGTTCCTTCCTTTTTCTGCTCAATCGCAGACAACAGTTCCTCCGGAATATTGTCCTCCGCGATGATCGTGTACTCCAGATCCTTTATCTTTTCCATTGTATCCTGCTGTTTTCCACAGGCGATCACGGCTGTTGCTACAAAACAGATCAGGCAGACGCTGAAAAGTCTTTTGGTATAATCACTCCATCCCATAGATTTCCTCCATGTGATAACACTTATTACCTAATCTATTATTTCCAAACACGCTCTATGCCTATTGATTTATGGGATATGAACAGATAAAATAGACATAGTGATCCCATTCAGGAAGGATAAAATATTATGATTCGATTTATCATCGTTGCACTTTTTGTCGTACTTTTTCTCATTTGCAGCATCCCGCTGCTGATCGCAGAGTATATCATCGGCAAGTTTAATATGGATGTCAAAAACCGCAGCTCACTGGCCATTGTAAACTGGGCCTTCCGCTGTGTTCTCTTTCTGGCCGGCACTTCCGTGACCGTCCTCGGCGAAGAAAATGTTCCCAAGGATGAACCTGTCCTTTATATTGGAAACCACAGAAGCTATTTCGACATTGTCATGACCTATGTCCGTGTTCCCAGACCCACCGGCTACATTGCCAAAGTGGAAATGCAGAAAATTCCGCTTCTTTCCAACTGGATGCGAAATCTGCACTGCCTGTTTCTGGACCGCACGGATATCAAACAGGGCATGAAAACCATTCTGAGCGCCATCGACAAGATCAAATCGGGAATTTCTATCTGCATTTTCCCCGAGGGCACCAGAAGCAGAGTTCCGGACACCTTTCTGGAGTTTCACGACGGCAGCTTCAAGGTTGCCGAAAAAACAGGCTGTCCGATCATTCCCATGTCCATCAACAATGCCGGGGCCATCTTCGAGGAACATATGCCGAAGATCCGGAAGACACACGTTGTCATTGAGTATGGCAAGCCGATCTACACTAAGGAGCTGGATAAAGAGGCACGCCGCCATATCGGTACTACCGTGCAGGATATCATCAAGGAAATGTACTTCAAAAACAAAGAGCTGGTATAACCAGCTCTTTTCTTTATCGCTCTGTTTTCAGTTCTGCGTCTGATCCAGAACTGCACTCAGAACCAGGATCAGTTCTGCATTCAGATCGATCTGGTTCATAATGCCCAGCTTTTCATCGATCTCCAGATAACTCTTCTTTCCCACATTGTCAAGATAACTCACGGAATTGAGATTTCGTCCGAGAAAATAGTGCAGATAATTTTCAAGGACTGTCGTATATTCATGGTTGGTGATAATATGATCCACCACAGAAAGCCGGATCACATCGTCCAGCAGTCCCGCGCACCCTTCCTCGCCTTTTTCCCGATCGACAAAGAGCTTGGACGCCTTGGACGCATAAGAAATATCCTCTGCCTCGTGCAGCAGTATCTTGATCATTGTATTGCACAGATTGACATCCACCTTCTGTTTGGTGGCAAGATAAGTTGTCACCCCGCGGAAAACAGCGTCATTGTCCATATCAGGAGCCGGATTCTCCGACAGATACTTCAAGACAACTCCCTGATAACCGTAAGCTCCCGTGGCACGGTACAACTCCGTAGAAGCATAGAAATACTTTTCTTCCTCCACATCCTGCAGATACTGCTGTGCATACCGGTACGCACGGTCTGCTGCTTTCAGGCAGCGGTTTGCATAATCCCAGTCGTAATTCTGATAAAGATAACTGAATTTCGCCATGGTGGCTGCAAATTCAATGGTCGCATCCATATGGATCCCATCCACATAAAGCAACGTTCCCCCGGTGGCATTGTCCACGGTACTGACCGATGCATAGACGGCTCCGCTGGTGACATCCTGCATTTTCAACAGCCAGTTCACCTCATACCGGATTTCGTCCAAAATGTCCGGAATTTCATTCCCACTCTCGGGGATTCCCACTTCATCTCCGAAAACCTCTGGGTACAGTTCATATGCCATCAGAAGGCTGTTGATCGCCTGACACCCCTGTACAACATTTTTCCCACCGTTTTCATCCATATGCCATCCACCGGATACATCCAGCTTTACAGAAGCGTCCGACTTCAGCTGTGCCTCCCTGGTATGGCAGGCATTATGCGCCGCACCTCCCGCATATTCCGAAGACAGCACCATTCCGCAGCGGTTGAGATAATACTGTTTACAGGCATTTTCAAGCAGCTCCTCATAGGGGTTCTCCATAATCTGAAACGAATAGGATCTCCCTACTATTTCTGACCGTATGTAATACTCTCCAATTTCATCAAGATCCGAAAAATCGCCATAGCTGATGTAACTGCCCGTGACATCATCGTATCCCTTTTTGTCTATCACCCCACGGTAAACTCTCCTGCCGGTCTGTGTCTCTATCACATCGAAGTTTTCCCCCAGATCCTCGCCCTCCAGGATCGCCACCTTGCTGCTTCCCACGGCATATCCCAGTTGATCCACCAAAATAGATGGCTTACTCATAGGAATCTCATAGGAAAAATCCGATTCAAGACCAAGCGTGGTAAACTCCTCTCCACTGCCGCTGTCTCCCGAAAACGGAGCGGCCGCATAACCGCAGCCGGTCATTCCAAGCAACAGCAGCACCGGAAGAAGGCTGATTCCTACACGGTATTTTTTTTTCTTCTCTTTTGTTTTGACACTGCACATACCCGTTCTTGATCTCTATGCCTTTCTTTGAGCATCCTCATCATAATATACCACGTTTCCCTCAATAATGGTATATAAAGTCCGGGTAAATACCTCCATCGGATTCCCGTCAAAAATCGCGACATCACCGTCTTTGCCGACACTCAGGCTTCCTACACGTTCTTCCACGCCGCATATTCTGGCTGCATTGATGGTGATCGCCCGCATCCCGTCCTCCATAGACATTCCGGTCTTAACCGCAAGTCCTGCGCACAGGGGCAGATATTGTATCCTGGACACCGGATGATCGGTTGTAACCGCCGTCAGAATCCCGGCATTGCTGAGCAGCCCTGCCGTCTTAAAGGCCATATTCCGGACTTCAATCTTATTCCGGCTAGCCATATCCGGGCCTACAATCGCCGGAAAACCGCTCTCTTGCAGTTCTTCTAAAATAAAATGTCCTTCACTGCAATGGTCGAGCGTCATTTTCAGGCCGAATTCCTTTGCGATCCTTACTGCCGTCAATATATCATCCGCGCGGTGTGCATGTGCCTTGAGCGGTATCTCACCCCGCAGGACCGGCAGCCAGCACTCATAGCGAAAATCCTTCTCTGCTTCCGGATTCTTCTCCTGTTTGCTCTGATACTGTTTTGCTTTGTACAGTTCTTCCCGCAGCATGGATGCAATAGCCATACGCGTTGAGGGTGAAGTATTCTGATCCGAATAATTCACCTTCGGATTTTCTCCAAAAGCAATCTTCATCGCTGCCGGAGCCTTTACGATCATCTTGTCAATACATCTGCCATATGTCTTGATAAAGGCAAACTGCCCGCCTACCACATTGGAGCTTCCCGGACCGACCATGGCCGATGTGATCCCCGCCTGCAATGCGTCCTTAAATGCCGCATCCATCGGATTGATCGCATCAATCGCTCTGAGCTGTGGAGTGATGGGGTCAACTGTCTCATTACAGTCGTCCCCCTCCATTCCCTTCTTTTCTTCCGTGATCCCCATATGGCAGTGTGCCTCGATAATGCCCGGCATCACCAGATTCCCTTTTGCATCGATCACCTGTGCCTTACTGTTCTCATACAGAGTCTTCTGATCACATTCTTTCATATCACCGATCGCTACAATCTTGCCCTGCTCAATCTCCAGATAGCCGTCCTCGTAGTCCTGCTGCTCCATTGTCTTGATTTTTCCGTGTATAATGACAAGCATCCTTTTCTCCCTGCCTTATGCTCCGAGCTTACTCATCGGATTAATCGGTTGTCCATCCTTTGTCAGCTTCAGATAGATATTGCTTCCTTCCACACTGTAGTACTTGGTAGGGTTTGCTACCGTAGCGATCATATCGCCTGTCTTTACATAGCTGCCCTCCGATACCGTAATGTTGTCGAGCTGTCCATAGGTCAGTTCATACCCATTGCCCAGATCCATCACAACGGTGTTGCCCAGCATCGGATCATAACCCACCGAGGTTACCCTTCCATCTGCGGCAGCGGCAATATTGTCTCCTACCGGTGCAGAGATCACAATGGCGGGATTGTATTTATACTGCTCAAGTGTCGGGAAATAGATGGTCTTGTCCATGCTGAAGTTGATCAGTACATCTCCTACAACCGGCCATACAAGGCCCTTTTCTTCGCTGAAATCCAGAGCAGGCTGCACGGTTGTGGAAATCGCTTCTGCTGTCTGTCCTTCCAAAGAGGCGTCTGCTGTGTCATTTTTCTCATCAAACATTCCCTCTTCGTTCTTTTCTTCGTCCTTTTTCTCGCTCTTTTCCACTTTATTATCTTTTTTTTCTTCCTCTTTCTGTCCTGCCTTATTATTTTCGTCCGTGTTCTTTTTCTCGTTTTCTTTATTCTCTTGCGAGTCTCCGTTCTCTACCTTCATAGAGTTTGCTTCCTGAAAACTGGGATCATAATCCAGATCATCTGTCCCCACTTCCGCAAAGAGGGTATCCAGATCTTCACCAGGCATCAAAGCGTCCGCACTCTCCTGCGTACCCTCTTCAATCGCTTCCAGATCTACGATATACTCCTGCTTTTCTGCCCTGTTATTTCCTTTTATAAAAATTCCGGTTGCAGTCAACGCAGTCAGAACCAGAACAGACGAAGTCAGCATGACAATTCTCTCTTTCCTAGCACCATTTCTGTTTTTTCTATACATTACTTTTGCCTCCTGTTGTATTTATGGTGTTAGTCTTTCCCAGATTTGTCTCATTATTCAAATTTTGGCTAATTCCGTTCCGCAAAAGAAATATTTTAATATTTCGCTGTAGCTTTTACCGTTTAAGGCCATGCAGTTCGCTCCATACTGACTCATTCCGAATCCGTGGCCGACACCTTTTACCTGAAAACACACCTCCTCCTGTCCAAACTCTACCATAAATGCCGAAGAGGAAAGCCCAAAGAGTCTCCGGATCGTCTCCCCGTCGGCAAGGGTTTCTCCTTCCGCAAGACGCACCTCTGTCACATAGCCCGCCGAATCATACACCGGCACAAAATTATTCCATAAATCTATCCCCGATGCCCCCAGCTTCTGCACCTTTTCCAGATAGTCATCCTTCAAAAAAACAACCTTCTCCTCATATTCTGCAGCTGCCATATCCTGTGGAACCTCCGCACCTTTGAAATACGGATATGCCTCCGTATGCCACACCTCTGCAATGTCTCTTGTGTATCCGTTGCTAACCGGAAAATATGCTGTCAGCACCGCCTCCCCCTGATAGCTGAGGAACACACCCTGCGTCTGCTGTACCGCATTCTCATATTTTTCCATTTCCTCCTGCGGTTTTCCCTCCAGATACCATTCCTGCAGCCCTTCTCCGCTCACCTCAACCAGCTGTGTTCCCTCTCCACGCGCTTTCTTTATAAAATCCGTCCGTAAAAGAACAGCCTGCGCCTTGAGTGCCTCCATCTCATATTCTTCCGGCATTGTCTCCGCCAGCTTATACACCAGATACTCCTCCATCGGCACCTCCCACCATCCCCAGGCAAAAGAGACCACCGCGGTATACTCCTTTGCCTGTTCCGGATTCTTTTCCGGCAATAATGCTATCTCCTGCCCGACATGCCCCCAAAGACAGGCACACACATAGGGCAATAAAAAAACAAACAGAAGTCCCGCCGCTGCCTCCTGTATCCAGAACAGCTTATCGTTCCCTCTGTTTGTTCTTTGTTTGACGATTCTATGCAACTTCATACAGCCTCCTCACATGTACTATACCTATGAGTCGGCACGGTCATTCAGACCAAAACCAAAATAACATTTACCTGGCAAGATCCAGATGCTGTACTGTAGAAACCGTACCATTTTCGTACAGGAAAATACCGGTATTGCGGATCATGGCATTGGTCTTGTTATTTTCCCCGGAATTGAGTGCAAATTCTGTCGATACTCTCGAGAGACAGATTGCCCCCACTCCCAGATCCCTGAGATGGTACAGCTTGTCATTTCCTTCATCATCCTTCGTCCAGATCAGCAGTTTTTCCCAGATAGGATCTCCTTCATCGATCCATCCGTTTCCATCTTCATCATACTGTTCCAGATCCCGGAATCCATCTCCGGACTTTGTTCCGAAAAGCTCACTGCCATCTCCTATCACACCATCTCCATTACGATCAAGTGCCAGAAAAGCGCTTCCCTTCTTCAGCATGGAAACCTCTTCCTTTTCTCCATCACAGTCCAGATCAAAAAAGAATTTCTGATCCGAAACGGACGCTACATCTGCCCCCAGATTGATCACTAGCGGGTCCATATAGCTGATTTCTGTGACGGTATGCGTTTCTTCATAAAACTCTTCAAAGCTTCTGCTCATACTACATTCCAGATTAAAAGACAACTCTCTGCCGTCCGCAGTCTTTACCGTACCAACTGTAGAAAAGGTTGTGCACTCCTCTTCCTTATGGTAGTATTGCTGCGTCTCCTGACGCACGGTATAAACGACCGGAGTGGACGGTAAGGACATCTGATAGTCACTCGTCAGATCTCTGAGTTTCTGCGGTCCAAAGAGCAGATCCATCAGAAACTGGATACATTTCTGTCTCAAAGTAAACAAGGTATCCTCCGGATCCTTCTCCCCGGAAACACGTCCCGTATTTGACAGGCTCCTGAAATGCGCAGCAAAATCAGCTGCCCCCATCTCTTCCTGTGTACTTCCCGTGTCAGTGCTCCCATCGTCCGAACCCGTAGTCAGATTACCGCCAAACCCAAAAAGATTTCCGTTCAGCTTCTGAGCATTATATCCAACCTGTCCTATTTTCTGACCGTTGCCTTTCTCTGTGTAGGAATGATACGTTCTTGTGGAACCCATTTCTAATGTACCGGAATCGATTCGCACATGTCCCTCCTCTTGTCTGGCCCCCTATCTATGTCTGTCTGTGTCACGCGACTGCAGCTTCCGTGCTGCACGACATAAAAAGACGGCATTTATCCGGAAAATCCTTTTCCTTCAAAAACACCGTCCATGGTCTCAAACATATTCAGATTCAAGTCAGAGCTATCTGGCCGAAACAGTTCTGCCTTGTATAAAATATATCGGACAATATTTCATTTTCTTTACTACTTATTTTTGATATGCCACATACAGGGCACTGATCTGGTTCTCATCAAGCAGGGTATTCCAGATACGGATTTCATCATAGCAGGCTTCAAAGAGTTCATCAAAGCAGTTGATTCCCACATATGCCTTGATATTGCCTTCCTCCAGATTCATTCTGGAAACCGGGGCGGAACCTATCATTTCACTGTTCAGGTACAGATATCCCATTACCTTGCTGTCGTCCTCCGCATCAGTCTGTGAGGCATCCACACGCACCGTAATATAATTCCACTCATTCAGCTTCAGCCAGTCCTTATCCTCCTGACAGGGTCTGATCTCGCAGGAATTATTTAAATTTGCGTTGACGGTATTGAAAACCGGTGTCACGGTCTCGCCGTCTTCGTTTGTCTTTTTGTTAAGGGATATGTAATTCTCACTTCCATTTTCATTGAGCATATCCGAACTGATTGCTATAAAAGGAGACCAGTCCCGCAATTCCGCTGCCTTGAACCAGAACGAGATCGTGTAGGAATCCGCAAGTCCTTCTATCCCGGTAAGCTCTATGCCGTAGCTTCCATCCAGATACAACGCGCTTCCTTCCACACCGTCCGTAAACTTTGCCGTCACACTATCATCGGCCTGCGGATAGGTTCCTGCATTGAACCCTCCTACGTCACCCTGCCTGGTCACCGTCAAAGCATTCTCCAGCTTCCCATTAAAGCTGTAGCTGTAGTCTGCCCGCGGTACCCCGCTGATAACCGTGTCCTTGACAATCTCCTTTGAAGTTTCCACCACCACAGGTTCCTTCTCTCCGAATCCCACCTGTGAAACAAGACGATCGGTGTCCTCCAGCAGATCTGTTCTCTTCTCCTGCCCAGACTGTTCTGGCTCTTTCTTTCGTTCAGATGCCTGGTTGACAAAAACTGCCAGCCCGATCACAAATACCACAAACACGGCAAAGAAAGAACCCCATCTGGCCGTCCTGCTGCTTTTCCATCGTTTCATATAACCCCTGTCACTTACAAATCTCTACTAAATACTGCTATTCATCATCCTTCTACCCGGTTGTAGTTGATCAGACATCCCTTCAGGATAATCTGACGCTCCTCATCCGTCAATTCGCCAAGCTTTAATTCAAAAGGAATCAGTTTCCCCTCCTCAACGGAGACGGTATAGGCTTTTATCACATCGGCCTTTTCCTCTACTTCCTTACGGATACCCGGAAAGAAAAGGTAATCCAGATTCTTGAAAGGCAGTTCTCCTTCCTTGATCAGGAACGGAAGCATACCCCAGTTAATCAGGTTGGAACGGTATCTCTTTGTTGCGTATTCGTTGGCAATATTTGCCCATCCACCAAGTACCTTCTGACAGCTTGCTGCCTGTTCCCTGGCAGAACCGTCACCCGGTTTTACTGCAAAAATAGTGGAACCGAATCCTGTATTTTCATGTGATGCGTCTGCAAAAGTCTTCTTTACCACACTCATGACCGGTTTTACATCCGGGTGTACCTGACATGGATGCTCGCCGTTCATCCTGGCTTTCTCCGCTCTCTGGATATCCTTGGCACGTCCCACATATTCCGGGTCTTTTCTGGACAGGGTAAACTCTGCCAGTCCCAGCGGATTGGAACGGTAAGAAGAAGTCTCTCCGGAAGGAATCAACTCATCTGTCGTCGTTACCGGGTCATGAATCTCAGAAACCACGCGAAGCACCAGATTCTCCGGCAATGCTCCCATAGCAGGCCAGTCCTTGATATTCGGACCAAACTGGATCTCTACGCTGTCGTCTGCCACGCCTTTGGAGTCAAAGACACGGTTTGCGTAAATATTAGTATCAAAATGATACTTATATTTGACAAGTTCGCCATCAAAATCGGTTGCCGGTGTAAGCATACCCTTGTTGGCTGCGGTTGCCGCAATAGAACGGGCATCCATCAATGCTACCGATGCAATCTGACCATTCTGTAATTTGGAACCTTCTCTGTTCGGGAAGTTTCTGGTGGAGTGACGGATACTGAAAGCATTATTTGCCGGGGTATCCCCTGCGCCAAAGCATGGACCACAGAACGCAGTCTTCATAACCGCTCCGGTCTCCATGATGGTTGCCGCACAGCCATTCTTGATCAGTTCCATGTATACTGGCATAGATGCCGGATATACACTTAATGTAAAGCCATCGGCTCCGATGTAGGAACCTTTCAGGATGTCTGCTGCTGCGCAGATATTTTCAAAACCACCGCCTGCACAGCCTGCGATAATACCCTGGTCTACCATGAACTTGCCATTTACAACCTTATCCTGTAAGGAATACGGTACGGCACCGTCCAGACTTACCTTCGCACGTTCCTCTACATCATGAAGAATGTCTTTTAAGTTCGCATTTACTTCATCAATGGTATAAGTGTTACTTGGGTGGAATGGCATCGCGATCATCGGTCTTATCGCTGATAAGTCAACCGTGATCATACCATCATAATATGCCACTTCTCCAGGATTTAACTCTTTATATTCTTCTACCCTTCCATGAATATCATAGAATTCTTTAATCTTCCCGTCTGTTTTCCAGATGGAAGAAAGACAGGTAGTTTCTGTCGTCATAACATCAACGCCGATACGGAAATCTGCGCTCAGGGAACTAACACCGGGACCTACGAACTCCATAACCTTGTTCTTTACATAGCCATTGGCAAATACCGCACCGATAATCGCCAGTGCCACGTCCTGAGGTCCTACCCCTTTTACCGGCTCTCCGGTCAGGTACACGCCCACAACGCCCGGCATATTGATATCGTATGTCTGGGACAATAACTGTTTTACCAGTTCAGGACCGCCTTCGCCCATTGCCATCGTACCAAGTGCACCATATCTGGTATGGGAATCGGAACCGAGAATCATCTTGCCGCCGCCTGCCAGCATTTCTCTGGCAAACTGATGGATGACTGCCTGATGTGGTGGTACATACACACCGCCATATTTCTTGGCACAGGTCAGTCCAAACATGTGATCATCTTCATTGATGGTTCCGCCTACTGCACAAAGAGAATTGTGACAGTTGGTAAGCACATAAGGAATCGGGAATCTGGTCAGTCCAGATGCTCTTGCTGTCTGAATAATACCAACGAAAGTAATATCATGAGAAGTCAGTTTATCAAACTTAATCTTCAGCTTTTCCATATTTCCTGAAGTATTATGCTCTTTCAAAATACCATACGCCATGGTGTTTTGTGCCGCTGTCTCTTTGGACACCTCTTTGCCGGTCTTGCTTTTTACTTCTGCTGTCGCATCTGCCCCGTCCGGAACGATTTCTGTTCCATTGACCAGGTATGCGCCGCCTTCCAATAATTGAATCATGCCACGTTCTCCTTCTATCCGTACTTCTGGACAAAGCCCCATTAGATTTTATTATATCTAATAACCCAAGGCGGTGCAATGGGTTTTACGCAATCCCTTTTACAGAAATAGTATTTTACTCTTGAAAAGAGTGCGCATGCACGCTATAATGATGTCAGATATGGTAGTTAGTTTTATCTAACTTATTGAAAATCATATTTTTTCAAGAGCAAAACATAGCTACAACAATCGCAGAAAGAGAGCGGAACAACCATGATCGTTAAGACACTCGATGAAAGCATTATTTCTGATATCGGCCATGCCTTTGGCTATTATGATTACGGAACAGAAGGCGGTATGGGCTCTCTTTTTTCCAGCAAAGATGCCGTTTCCACCTACATACAGGGATATGTCCGTGGAATGTTACATGGCGGTTTTCTTCATACCACCAGCGAACGCGGTGAGGGCTATATTGCCTATAAACTGCCCGGTCAGAAGAT
>CAKRPS010000017.1 GCA_934385475.1 uncultured Lachnospiraceae bacterium
TTTAAAAGGCAGGTTAAGAATAACATTGCCAAATTTGAAGGCGATGATTTTATGTTTGAATTGAATGATGAAGAAGCGGAAAATCTTTCAAGGTGCAAAAATTTCACCTTGAATATGGGAAGAGGTTCAAATATAAAATACAAGGATTATTATGACAAGATGAGGAGAGGATAGTGAGTAGACCATTTTCAGGGTGTTACGAAAATAATTGCATGGATTTTGCGGTGCATTTTTTGTACCGCAAACAAGGAAGGAAAAGGGTAATAGGAAGCTATTAGTCTTCGTATAGAGCGGCTATATCGCGTATTTTTTGCTTTATTTTTGAGCGGACATGTGACGGCTCTAAACATTCACATTTGTCACCAAAACTTAAAAGAATATCGTAATGGTATTCATTTTCTATAAAAGGAAAATCTACGATGTAATACTCATTACTATCTGGTTTAATATTCTCATAGGTGCAATAGTCAAGCACTCTATCCAGCACAGATTTATGAACACGGATTTTGATTTTCGTTTGCATTGTTTTCAAAATATCATCAAACTCTAATTGTGGCTTTGGATAATCCCGTGGCGTAAAAGTTTCTTCTTGCGTTTGTAGTTTTGAGATACGGGATAATCGGAACAGACGATAATCATTTTTTATATGGCAATACCCATACAGGTACCAATGACTGTTTTTTAGTACAAGCTGATATGGCTCGACTGTCCGTGCGGTTTTATTTCCGTGATGTGCTATATATTCAAATGTCAGCAGTCTGCTTTCCGGCAAAGCCGTTTTAATTATTTCTAAATATGGCTGTATGTTGCGGTTACTCATCCACTGACTTAAATCTATACAGATTTGATTTACTTTTAATTCGATATCGTTAGCTTTGTCGGCAGGGATAAAGCTTTTAACCTTTGCAAGGGCATGTATCAACTCATCACCCCGTACCACATTTGAAATACTGGAAAGCCCCATCAAGAGAGCAGAAAGGTCAGTGGTTGAAAAGACCTTTTTATCAACCTTGTACTGTGGCATAATTTCAAAGCCGCCCCCTACTCCTGATGTAGAGCGGATAGGAATACCTGCCATATTGATGGCATCTATATCCCGATAGATTGTGCGGGGAGAAACTTCAAACATATCTGCTAACTCCTGTGCACCAATGCGTTCTTTATCAAGAAGTATCATAATAATACTAATAAGCCTGTCTACTTTCATCTTATTGTCGTCCTTTTGTATTTTGATTGTTGCCATACTGTTGTCAGTAATCGGATGATACAATAAAAACGAAAACAAATCAAGATGCACATCAGGAGGAAAGCGTTATGTAGAAAAAAGCCAATTATGCTGTTAGTGTCTTATCAGACTGCACCACAAGTTATGACAAGAGGTGACTTAATGAGATGCTACATTATTATGAAAGTAAAGGTTGTAAAATCGTCTGTTTAAGAGATTTGGAAGTTGATACGTCTCAGTTATAAACAGAATGGAAAAGTTTTAAGAGAAAAATACAGGAAAGAAGGAGAAAAATGACAACGGTATATGTTTATGTAATGAATACAATGGCTGATTGGGAAATCAGCTACTGTCTTGCGGAACTGAATTCAAAAAGATTTTTTCGGAAGAATGCTGGGGAGATTCTGGTGAAAACAGTATCCCACTCAAAGGAGCCGGTAAAATCGATGGGAGGACTTACGATTATTCCAGACATGGTGATTAAAGACATCCAGACAAATAAAGACAATGTGCTGATTCTTCCCGGATCTGATAGATGGGGTGAAACTGAGAATGTTGAGATACTGGAGATTGCCGAGCATTTTTTAGAAGCTGAGGGATTGGTTACTGCAATATGTGGGGCTACAGTGGCATTGGCAAACATCGGGATTTTGGACAATAAAAAGCACACAAGTAATGGAGTCGGTTTCTTAGATATGTTTTGTCCTGCTTATAAGGGAGCAGAGTTTTACGTTGATAAGCCGGCTGTAAGAGATGGCAATCTGATAACAGCTGCAGCTACAGGCGCACTTGATATGACAAGATTGATTTTAGAATATCTGGATGTATTTAAGCCAGAGACATTGGAACACTGGTATACATATTTCAGCACAGGAAATGCGGACGAGTTTTTTGCTATGATGCAGAGTTTGCAGAAATAGGAATATATATGCTAATGAAGGTTTTGCGTGGAGAATTTGCGGTCAAATTTTTTTGACCGCAAATCCTAACAGCAGGGGCAGATAGAATGACTTTAAGAGAAAGCTACCATATGCCTTATGAGGCGTCGCCATTCAAAATCTGCTTTAAGTCTTCCTCCGGAGTGGTGATAGGAGCAATGCCGAAGTTCTCCACGAGGTAGTTCAGCACATTAGGCGAAATAAATGCCGGCAGTGTTGGGCCGAGGCGAATGTCCTTGATGCCAAGGTACAACAGGGTCAGCAGGATACACACCGCCTTTTGTTCGTACCAGGAGAGAACCATGGACAGCGGCAGGTCGTTTATACCGCAGTCGAATGCATCGGCAAGCGCAACGGCAATTTGAATGGCGCTGTAAGCATCGTTACACTGTCCTATATCCATCAGACGGGGCAGATCGCCGATCGTGCCGAGATCAAGGTCATTGAAGCGATATTTACCGCAGGCAAGAGTCAGCACCACCGTGTCATCAGGGGTCTGCTTAACAAACTCCGTGTAGTAGTTTCGACCGGGGCGTGCTCCATCGCAGCCGGCAACCAGGAAGAAGTGTCTGATCGCACCTGATTTCACTGTTTCAATGATTTTGTCGGCCACACCGAGCACTGTACCGCGTGCAAAGCCTGTCATGACCATGTTACCGCCATTGATGCCGGTAAATGCCTTGTCTTCGGTATAACCGCCCAATTCTAGCGCTTTCTCAATGACCGGGGTAAAGTCCTTGTCATCGCCGATGTGGGTCATTTCAGGATAAGATACCATTGCTGTGGTGAACACGCGGTCAGCATAGCTTGCCTTGGGCGGCATAAGACAGTTAGTGGTAAAAAGTACCGGTGCGGGAAGCTCTGCAAATTCTTTTTGCTGGTTCTGCCATGCCGTACCGAAGTTGCCTTTGAGATGCGGGTACTTTTTCAGTTCGGGATAGCCGTGGGCGGGGAGCATTTCGCCGTGGGTGTAAATATTGATGCCCTTGTTTTGGGTCTGCTCGAGCAGCAGCTTCAAATCGTGAAGATCGTGGCCGGAAATGACGATGAACGGCCCTTTTTCCACGGTCAGAGGAACCGTGACAGGCGTTGGCGTGCCGTAGCTTTCAGTATTTGCCCTATCAAGAAGTGCCATGCACTGGAGGTTTTTCTCGCCTACTTCCATAACGATGGGCAACAGCTCGTCCATGCCCCAGTCTTCGCCGATGGCAAAGAGTGCCTTGACGAAAAAGCGGTTTACTTCTTCATCGGTATAGCCCAAAACCATGGCATGATGCGCATAAGCTGCCATACCGCGTATACCAAAGAGGATAAGTGATTTGAGACTGCGGACATCCTCCTGTGAATTCCATACATTTTCCATTTCGTAATCATCGGTTCGTCCGCACACGGAAGTGCAGGCAGTATAGCCTGGCAAAAGGTTTGCTTTTGCAGCGTGTACCTGGTCGATCAGTTCGTGCAGTGTCTTTTCATTAAAGTTTACATTTGTGACGGTGGTAAATAATCCCTCGATCATCAGCTGCCATGTGTCCTTACTTGTCTCTGTGGCGCTGCCCATTGCCCGTGCTAGTCCGATAAGAGCTCCTGTCAATTCATCCTGAAGTTTCGCTACATCGGCGGTTTTCCCGCAAACTCCGGTTATTCCTGTACAGCCGTTGCACCCGGCTGTCTGCTCACATTGAAAACAAAACATTTTATTGTCCATTTGAATTCCTCGCCTTCTTGTATTTGTTCTGAATAGTTATGATTTTCTAAAATAACAAGGTCTCCTTGCTATTTCGTATTCATTGTAGTATGTTAAATACAACAAATCTGTTGAATTTTCAACGAAAGAGGTTTTTATGAAAGAATATTTTTCCATTATTCGATCATCACAACTATTTTCAGGCATTTCCGAGGATGAACTTACGGTTATGCTCTCTTGTCTTAATGCAAAAAAAGAGAATTTTCCTAAGGATGCATTCTTGCTGCGTGCCGGTGACACGGCAGAGTCAATAGGTTTTGTTTTGTCGGGAAATGTTTTGATCATACAGGAAGACATTTGGGGCAATCGCAATATCCTTTCCAAGGCCGGGCCGGGGCAGACCTTTGCTACCGCTTATGCCTGTGCCCCCGGTTCGGTGCTGCAAGTGAGCGTTTCTGCCGAAACACCCGTTGCCGTAATGTTTTTGAATGTAAAGCGTGTTCTGAGTATGTGTCCATCTGCCTGTGAGCACCACAGCCGCATTATCCGCAATCTGCTCGGTGAGCTTGCCGAGAAAAATTTGCGTTTTGATGAAAAACTTACACATATGGGACAACGCACTACGCGGGCAAAGCTCATGTCCTATCTTTCTTCGGAAGCACAACGGCTCGGGAAATATGAATTTGACATTCCCTTTTCAAGACAACAGCTTGCGGATTATCTTGCGGTAGAGCGCAGCGGACTTTCACTTGAACTCGGGAAAATGCGTGCCGAAGGACTTATTGACTTTCACAGGAGTCATTTTGTGTTGAAGATGTGACAACGTATTTACAAAGCACGCCTGTTTATTGACAACTTTTGGTTGACACAATTCTTATAGAGTCTCGATATACGATATTCCGATAATTTCTAATTGACAAATTTTCATTCGGCGTAAAATATATTTTCTAAAACACTTCTATTTAATAGGTTAAAGTAATCGGAAGAAATTCTAATTCCCACAACGTTCACACGGCTATTTGTTTCAGAACAGAACAGACAGCCTTTAATGCAGAAGAAGAAATGGAGAATGTGATGAAAAGAAAAACGCGGAAATTAAGTATCAAAACAAAACTTTTGCTGCTTTCAGGAACGATAGTGACAGTGTTATCACTCACTCTCGGAATTTTATTTTATGAACGGATGAAGGCAGACATGGTCAGTATGGGAGTTTTGTTTTGGATTTGATATGTATAGAAGTAGATTGCTAGCCTAAATTGCAGAAATTTAAAGGAAATAGCAGAGCTGTCATATATAGAAGTGTAAATTGTTGTGCTATGATTGTAGTACATATAGAGATATGTAAATGTATAAAAGAGGGATTAAGGAGGAAAAAATGATTGCTAAAGAAGAGATAGGTAAGTTTTATGTAAAAGAGGATGAAAATATTTTTGCGGATAAACTGGGCTTAAAATATTTTACAAAAGTTTCAGAAAATGAAAGTGAAGAATGTAGCGTGGGCGAAGCAATTCCAGCATGGTTTCAGGATGAAAAAAATTTTAATAAAGCATTAAGTAATTCTTTTTTAGAGATTCACCCTATGACGGCTGAAATAATACCATCATTACTTTGCCCATTTAGGTGTGAACAATGTTCATATAGACCACAAAAGGAAAAAATGGGTATTTGGGACAAAAAGAATGAAGGAAATACGGCGGAATTATTGATGAGCAGAGAAACTATGCGAAATGCCTTAAATTCTTTAGAAGCAGTTGGGACAAGACATATTATTTTTACAGGAGGAGGGGAACCATTATCTAATAAAGATGTTTTATTCTACGGTATCAGAAAAGCAACTGAAAAGAATATGGAGATATGTCTTTATACAAATGCACTTTTGCTTACAAAAGATGCTGTAAATGAATTAATTAGCTCTTCTGTGAAAGTGTGTAGAATAAGTATATACGGTGCCAACCCAGAGGGATTTACTAATTATACAAAATGTCAGAAAGAAAATTATAATACCATATTCAACAACATACGAAATCTAGTGATTGAAAAGGTTAGGAGAAACAGTGATTTACAGGTGTCATTGTCTTTTTTACTTCACCCCCAAATGTATAATAATGGAGCTAATATTAGCTTTTTAGATTTATTAAAGGAAAAAATTGGAGAGGAATATGTGAAGCATATTAGTTCGGTTAGATTTACGCCTGCTATTGACTACTATTCTGATACTCAGATAGATAAAGATTTTTTTGAGGCAATGTTCGAAAAGGTTGAAAGTGAAAAAGATGCTGCGTTAACCTATGGGATTGTGTTTAAAAATTATACACATAGGCTTCAAGATATGTACGGTAGTAAAAAATATGATCGATGTCTTGCATGTGGATTATATGCAGAAATAGGCCCTGACGGATCAATGTATCAGTGCTGTGAAAAACTATTTCTTTCTGAATATAAAATAGGAAATATTAATGAAGATTCTATTGCACATATATATGCATCTAATGTAAGAAAAAAGGTAGTACAGTATGTTGATCATAATATTAAGAGTTGCCCATCGGTGTGCAAGCCACATGAGGCCAATAAACAATATCAAAACTTTGTAGAAATAAAAGATGATGAAAGAGCATTGATGCTTTTGTGGAGATACCAAAAATTAAATGAACAAAGTTATATTAATGATGCATTTGGAAAGTTCAATTACTTTGAAAGTTAACTGGAGGAAAAGCAATGGATGAGAAGAAAGTAAGTATTGTTACAAACTATACTTTCATGGTCAGTGGAATGACATCCATGGTATTGAGCGCAATGATGCCATACATCATTTCAAGGGCGGGTATAGAATACACTAGAGCAGGAAAATTATTAGCGATTTTATCAATTGGAAATATGCTTGCCACCTATATTTCGGGATATTTAATTAATAGATTTGGAAAGAAATGTATGGCAATTATTGCGGCAATATGTTCTTTATTGGGAATGCTGATTGTTTTTATGTTACATTCTTATAGTTTTTTGCTGATTGGTTTTTTATTGGTGGGTATTAGCCGAGGTGAAATCAGTAATATAAACAATTCGCTTGTAAATGATTACTTTTCAGGTAATGCTAAAAAACTAAATATGCTCCATATGTTTTTTTCAGTAGGTGCATGTATTGCCCCTCTTGTTACTTCTATGCTACTTGGCTTAAAGTTTTATTGGGCAATCGTATTTACGATTTTTTCATTATTTAACATGGGAAGCATCTTGGTTTATTCAGGTTTGCCAAGTACGAAAGAAAATAAAGTAATGCTTCAGGAAAAAAAAGAATATTCATTTTTGAAGCAACCTGCATTTTGGGCCGGAGCATGGATATTATTTTTTTATATTGGAATTGAAAATTCTGTTAATGGGTGGCTTGTTACGTATTTGACGGATGCTGGACTTGTTTCGACAGAAATGGCACAGATGTTACTATCGTTACTGTACTTTATTATGGTTATTGGAAGAATTTTTGGAGTACGACTTGGAAACAAAATTAAGGGAACCCATTTGATGCTTGCTTCATCTATTGGTGCGTTACTAATGTATCTGTGTATTTTGTCAGGAAAAAATGGTATAATTCTATTAGTTTCTGTTGGGCTGATAGGGCTCTTTTATGCACCTATGTACCCTACTACAATAGCAAGCTGTAGTCATACGCTGTGCAATAATGGAGTGGCTATGGGAACCTTGTTAACAATTGGAGGATTAGGAAAAGTAATAATGCCATATTTAGTTGGCAAAATGGCGGATTTTCAAGGGATAAAAGCTGGAATGAGCGTTATTTTGGGTGGTAATATTTTACTGATTGTAGTTATATTGATTTATGAACTGCTGGTGATCAGAAAAGGAGAAGCGAGGGTATGAACAAGATGAGATTGGGGGAAGCACAGGAAATCCTTGAGTGGGCAGGCGGCTGCAATCCGGGGCCGTGGACAGCACATTCGCAGGCGGTGTCGGAAGCAGCTGGAAGAATTGCCGCAAAAGCAGGACTCAATGAAGAACAGGCCAGGGTATATGGGCTGTTACATGATATCGGTAGATATAAGGGTGTTACCAGTATGATGCACATTTATGATGGCTACCGGTATTTTGTTGAGAAGGGTTATGAAGACATTGCCCAGATATGTATTACACACTCCTTTCCGGTAAAGGATATTTCCTATTACAGTGGGGCAAATGATTGTAGCGAGGCTGTTTATGAGGAAATAAAAGGACTTCTTGAACGGTACGAATACACACCGTATGATGCGTTGATCCAACTGTGTGACAGCATTGCACTTCCGGAGGGGGTATGTCTTCTGGAGAAGCGGTTGTTGGATGTGGCGATGCGGCATGGTATCAATGACACCACGGTTTCAAAGTGGGAGAAAATATTTGAAATAAAGGATCAGTTTGAGAAAGAGATAGGTGCCAGTATCTATACGCTGTTCCCGGAGGCAGTTGAGAATACATTCCGGTAGATAAGACAGTTTTGGCTGGCATAAAGACAGTATCCATGTTACAATCATAAAAACGCAATGCGAGGTAATGCAAATGGATACTGCGAATACAATAAAGGAACTTAGAGAAAAAACAGGGATGACCCGTAAGGAATTTTCAAACCATACGGGAATTCCTGTTCGTACGTTAGAGGACTGGGAGGCAGGCAGAAGAACGCCTCCGGAATATATTCCAAGACTGATAGCATATCAGCTTAAATACGAAGAAATAACCGGGCAAAAGGAATAAGGGCAATTATGCCTTATTTTCCTTCAGGACAGGCATCCGGAAGATTTTGATGAGAAGTGGGATCACCATAATAAACCATACAATCGGTTCAGCCAGGATGACGCCGGTATAATTCAGCATAGGAACCAGTGTGGCGGCGATCACAACTTTTCCGCCCATCTCCAGAAAGCTGGAGATAACGGGAACGACCCGTTCACCAAGACCCTGCAGAGAGTTACGCAGGATGCAGATGACCGCCGGAACAAAGTAAAACAGTGTGTCAAACTTCAGATAGGCTGTGGCATTTTCAATCACAACAGGGTTATGACTTCCGGTAATGACGGAAACCAGCCAGGGACTGATCGTGTAGCTTGTGATAATATTTAACACACACCAGATATAAGTGTAGCCGATAGCGAGAAGGATGCCCTTCTTAATACGTTTGATCTCACCGGCACCAATATTCTGACCGCAGTAGGTTGCCATAGTCTGACCGAAGACACTGAACATGATCATGAAGATTTCGGAAATCTTGCGGGCGGCCGTGTGGGCGATGATGATATCCTGTCCAAGCTTATTGATAGAGGTCTGCAATGTCAGGGAACCGATATTGACCAGAGAACTCATAAAGCCCATGGACAGACCGGAACTGATCATATTCCGGACCATGGACAGATCATTGCATGCAAAATCTGTGGATTTGATCCGCAGAATAGGATATTTTATGTAGATATAGAGGCCGCATACTACGGCAGCAACAACCTGTGATAAAACGGTGGCAAAGGCAGCACCCCACACACCGGTGTCAAGTACGGCAACAAAGAGAAGGTCACCGCCGATATTCATGATAACGGACAAGAATAAAATAATTAGCGGAATTACTGTATTTCCCATGGCACGCAGGGTTGCGGCGAAGACATCATAGAACAGTGTTGCGATCAATCCGGCTATGATTACGGCAATATACTCATAGGAAACCGGTGTAAGTCCTTCCGGAACATTCAGGAAAACAAGGATTGGATTTAGGAAGATCAGTCCCGCAGCAGTCAGAAGAATGGCGACTACAATCCCGAATTCCAGAGCATGGGCAAAAGACTTGCGCAGTCTGTCCATTTTTTTTGCACCAAAATACTGGGCCGTGAGAATTCCGAATCCATTGCACAGTCCAAACAGAAAGCCAATAATAAGGTTGCTCAATGTGGTAGTTGCGCCTACCGCGGCAAGGGCATCTTCGCCAAGAAAGCTCCCCACAATACGGGTGTCGATCAGGCTGTAAGTCAGTTGCAGCAGATTCCCAAGAAAAATGGGTAAGGCGAATGTCAATATTAAAATGGAAGGTTTACCTTTAGTTAAATCTTTCATTTGTACCTCCGTAGATAGATAATCTGAGAAGAAATAGATATTATATAACACTTTATATTTGATTTGTAAAGACGATTTTGCGAATATGGTTCTGAATAATTACATGAACATTTGATAATAGGGTAATTGACAAAACTAACATTGTTAGCCATTATAAAGCTTACCATGTTAGTTTTTTATGGGAAATTGCTCGTATGTAGTGAGACTGGGAGAGAAGAAAATGCCGAGAGTGGGGCTTACAAGAGAGAAGGTAATAGAGAGAGCCGCTGAGCTGGCCAATGAAAAGGGAATCGAAGCAGTGACAATCACAACGCTTGCGCAATATCTCGAAATTAAGAAGCCGTCGTTGTATAACCATATAGAAGGACCGGAGGACCTACGCAGGCAGATCATGCTTTATGGATGGAAGTACATATCCGGTTGTATAGTTGAGAACATAAAGGAAGAAAATCCCAAGGAAGCTTTGAAAGAGTATGGGAGAGGCGTGTACCGGTATGCTATTGACAATCCGGGCGTATTTGAAGCGATGCTCTGGTACAACAAATATGAAAATGAAGAATTAAGGGAAGTAACAGAGGGGCCGTATCAATTCTTTTTTGAACAGACGGATAAGCTTGGAATCAACCGGGTAATGGCGAATCATCTTCTTAGAACCTACAGAGCTCTGTTGGAGGGATTTCTGTTATTGGTGGTGCATGATTCCTTCGGGAATCCGGTTTCGATAGAAGAGAGTTTTGAGGTTACCATGGATGTCTTTATCAGGGGCATAGAACAGTATGAGGAACAAAAAATGTGAACAGAAAAGGAGATTACGATGAACATACCTAAAATAGAAACAACAAGACTGATCCTCAGAAGGCATGAGGAAAAAGATTTCGCGGATATGCTGGAATATCTTTCCGATGAAGAGGTGATTGCATTTGAACCGTATATGCCAATGGGGCCGATGAGGTAAGAGGATGCCTGAAGGAACGTATGGAATCGGAAGAGTTTCTGGCAGTGGAAGAGAAGACATCCGGAAAGATGATCGGAAACCTTTATGTCGGAGAGCGATTCTGTGATTCTGTTGAAATTGGCTATGCCTTTAACAGAAATTACTGGCATAACAAGGTTCTGGTAGACGGCATGAAAGGAGAGATTGAAAGACTGTAGGAAAGGCTGGAATAGAAAGCGCCCACTGGCACTTACGGCAAAGAAATGATATGATTTATGGGGATATAATGCAGAAAAGGAGACAACAGGTTTATGGATCGAGAATCTTTTAAATCAAGACTGGGATTTCTTCTGGTGAGTGCAGGGTGTGCGATTGGAATTGGAAATGTGTGGAGATTTCCGTATGTGACCGGTCAGAACGGAGGCGGATTTTTATCACGTTCCCGAATGTGTTTGTTAACATGGCAGGCGGACGTGTCTGGGGAGCCTTGTTTTTCCTGTTTATGACCTTCGCAAGTTTTTCGACGGTAATTGCCGTGTTTGAAAATATCATGTCTTTTTGCATGGACATGTTCGGATTCAGCCGGAATAAGGCAGCATTGATCAACTGTATCATTATTCTTCTGGCAAGTATGCCCTGCGTGCTTGGCTATAATCTCTGGAGTGATATTCATTCTGGTATATCTGCTTTTCTGTGTGACAAAGTGGGGCTGGGGCTTTGACCGGTATATGGAGCAATAGATACTGCCGGTTCTGATTCTGATTATTTTGATTCAAGGACTTATTTAGGAGCTAAAGGAGGACAGTCATGGAAGAACAAAAGCTGATACAGGCATTGCACACAGCGGAGAAGCTAAAGGACACGATGCGGCACTGCTACACCTCTGGTGGAAGAAGGGAGAGTGTCGGAGAGCATAGCTGGAGAACAGCGCTCATGGCCTACTGGATTGCGGATGAATTTCCTGAGGCAGATATGAATAAAGTGATCAAGATGTGCCTGATACATGATCTGGGAGAATGTTTTACAGGAGACATCCCCACCTTTGACAAAACCAAAGCAGATGAAGAACGGGAGAAACAGCTTCTGTATGCGTGGCTGGAGACTCTGCCGTCACCGTATTGCACGGAAATGTGGGCACTGTTTGAGGAGATGACACAGAGGGAGACGGTGGAAGCGAAGATTTTCAAGGCGCTGGACAATATGGAAGCGGTTATCCAACATAATGAGTCAGATATTGCAACCTGGTCAGATAATGAGTATGAACTGAATCTGACCTATGGAGGCGACAAGGTAACGTTTTCAGAGTATCTTTCCAGACTCCGGGAGGCACTCCGGGACGAGACTCTTCAGAAGATAAGGGATGCGGCTGCCGGAAACCTCCTCTCTGGAGGAGAGGGTGCGCATTACAGAGCAGCTTTTGCTACAAAAAATGGAGTCGCGCCGGAGTCATCCGATTATAGAGGAAACAATGACAAATATTCTGCTTCATGGGGGAAGTCTGGAGCCGACAACCGAGCCTTGGGGACAGAGAACCTGCTATATAGCAGATCCAGAGGGAAATCTGATTGAGATTGGCTCTTTTAACAGACCCTACAGAGCGTAGTGTAATAACTCATACAGATAAGATGTAAATTTTCTGATAAGAAAAAAGAACGCATCTTGACAACAGGAAGTACCTTATGGTAAGGTGTAACACAAATATTAGGGAGTAGTTCGCACCGGATGTGAAATTCGGTGTTGCACTGATCGTCATCACGCCTTCTGGCGGCAGGGATGCCGTGCAGGAGACCGGGCAGTGCACTTTCAAGAAGCAGGAACGAGACTATTATTGTACGTTTGACGTGCAGTAATGGTCTCTTTTTATTTGCTGCGGATCAAAAGGAGATTTTGTAACGGCTTCGTCAAATGTGGGAATACTGACATTTTAGAACTGGCAGAGGGAACAGGAGGATAAGTGTATGGAACAGAAGCAGTATTTTAACAGAAGCGCACAGGAATTGTTTAAAGAATTTCATGTGACGGAGCAGGGGCTGGGAGAGGCGCAGGTTGAGCAGATCCGGGCAGAAAAGGGAGAAAATATCCTGGAAGAAGAGAAAAAGAAAAGTATTTTGGCGGTTTTTCTGGACCAGTTCAAGGATCTGCTGGTGTTGATCCTCATCGTGGCGGCGGTGGTTTCCGTCTTTTCCGGCAATGCAGAGAGCAGCGTGGTTATTTTGGTGGTGCTTGTCATGAATGCGGTGCTTGGAACCGTGCAGTATGTCAAGGCACAGCGCTCGCTGGAAAGCCTGAAGCAGCTTTCTTCGCCGAGTGCGAAGGTGGTCAGAAATGGTTCTATCCGGGAAGTTCCGTCAAGAGAAGTGGTTCCGGGAGACATTCTGATGCTGGAAGCGGGGGATATGGTCGTTGCAGACGGCAGGATTCTACACAACTATTCCTTGCAGGTAAACGAAAGCTCTCTTACGGGAGAATCCCTCAATGTGGATAAGTCGGATGAGGTTCTTCAGGGAACACCGGCACTGGCAGACCGGATCAATATGGTATATTCGGGCAGTCTGGTGGCCTATGGAAGGGCGCAGGTGCTTGTGACGGCGACGGGAATGAACACGGAGCTCGGGAAGATAGCAGGACTCATGAATGCCGCGAAGGAACGTAAGACACCCCTTCAGGAGAGTCTGGATCAGTTCAGCAGCAGACTGGCAGTCTTTATTATGATCATCTGTGCGGTAGTCTTTGTCCTTTGCAGATACCGGAATATGACAATGCTGGATTCCATGATGTTTGCGGTTGCACTTGCGGTGGCGGCGATACCGGAGGCACTCAGTTCGATCGTTACGATCGTGCAGGCGTTCGGAACGCAGAAGATGGCGCGAGAAAATGCCATCATCAAAAATCTGAAGGCAGTGGAAAGTCTGGGCTGTGTCTCTGTGATCTGTTCGGATAAGACAGGTACACTCACGCAGAACAAAATGACCGTGCAGGAGGTCTTTGCAGACGGAGAGGTTCTGG
Organism: uncultured Lachnospiraceae bacterium; assembly: GCA_934385475.1. Classification (GTDB taxonomy): domain Bacteria; phylum Bacillota; class Clostridia; order Lachnospirales; family Lachnospiraceae; genus UBA3282. The sequence continues at coordinate 13,866 of CAKRPS010000017.1, forward strand.
ATGGACTTGCACTTGATTTTGACAATACGGTTCACCGCTACCTGCTGTATGATGCGGTTCTGAACAATGATTCGGATATTGTCGATGGAAAAGGGATTGGAGACCCGACGGAATATGCATTGCTGGAGATGTTCCGAAAGCTTCACAGTGAGCCGAACTCGGCCTTTGGACAAAGCGGTATTCATGAGGATATGATAAGACAGTCCGTCACCCGGATGGAAGAGATTCCTTTTGACTCTGACCGGAAGCTGATGAGTACAAAATATTGTCTGCACGGGGTGCCGACCATTTTGACAAAGGGAGCAGTGGATGTACTTCTGGATCGGTGTGTGGGAGTTCTCTATTCGGATGGTGTGCGAAAGATGAGCGAAGAAGAGAGAACGAGGATACAGGAGCAGAACCGTAGATTTTCAGAAAAAGGACTGCGCGTGCTGGCCTTTGCGTACAGAGAATCCGATGAGCCGTTGAGCAGAAACGCAGAAGAGCGGCTGATCTTTCTGGGGCTGGTGTCGATGGTAGACCCGCCGCGTCCGGAGTCTGTGCAGGCCGTAAAGGATGCAAGAAATGCCGGGATCAGGCCTGTTATGATCACCGGAGATCACAAGGTGACAGCGGTGGCGATCGCAAGACAGATCGGTATCTATGAGGAAGGAGATCTGGCTCTGACCGGGGCTGAACTGGATGCCCTTACGGAAAAGGAGCTGGATGACAGGATTGAAAAAATATCTGTCTATGCAAGGGTTTCTCCGGAAAACAAAATACGGATCGTGGAGGCATGGCAGAGAAAGGGCCGGATCGTATCAATGACGGGAGATGGAGTCAATGATGCACCTGCCTTGAAAAAGGCGGACATCGGAGTTGCCATGGGAATTACGGGCACAGAGGTGTCCAAGGATGCGGCGGCAATGATCCTGTCGGATGATAATTTTGCAACCATCATCAAAGCGGTAGCAAATGGAAGGAATGTTTACCGGAATATCAAAAATGCGGTATTGTTTCTGCTTTCCGGCAATATGGCGGGTATTCTTACTGTTTTGTATACGTCAGTCATGGCACTTCCGGTACCCTTTGCCCCGGTGCACCTGTTGTTCATTAATCTTCTGACCGATTCGCTTCCTGCATTGGCGATCGGAATGGAACCGGCTGACAGAAGACTTCTGGAAGAAAAGCCCCGTGATCCAAAGACCGGAATCATGACCCGGGATTTTGTGACCAGAATGACATTGCAGGGAATCCTGATTGCAGCGGTAACCATGACAGCATACTACATCGGCTATGCACAAAGCCCTGCCAGAGCCTCGACGATGGCCTTTGCAACCCTGACTCTTGCAAGGCTGTTCCACGGATTTAACTGCAGGAGTAAGGAAGCGATATTCCGGATCGGGCTTTCTTCTAATAAATACAGTATCTACGCATTTGCCGCGGGAGTGTGCCTGCTGGGAATGGTTCTTTTCATACCGGGACTGCACGGCGTTTTCGAAATTGCGGCGTTTACAGGAGCAAACGTCTTCCAGATTTTGGTACTCAGCTTTGTACCGACTTTCGTGATCCAGCTGCTGCGTGTGCCAAATAGTTATAAAAAAATATAAAACAATAATGAAATTTTTAGGTTCCTTTAACAATTCCGTGAAAGTGTAAAGTTATTTTTGCCTTCACGGGATTGTTTTTTTAGGCAGGAATGGTATAATTTACGCGGAAAACACAAGGTACAGCAAAAGAGGAGTTGTTGTTTGAACTATGGAAAATGAACAAAACAAAACCAAGGGTGGAAATCAGGCAATGATCAAAATATGCGGGTTTATCGTGGACAAGAGAAATCTGTTCTTCCTGCTGTTTGGTCTCCTGATTATTTTTTCAGCGGTTTCAAGAAACTGGGTTAAGGTCGAAAATTCGATGTCCTATTATCTGCCGGGTACGACAGAGACGAGGCAGGGTCTTGATCTGATGGAAGAGGAATTTATTACATACGGCACCTGTAACGTGATGGTGGCCAATGTATCTTATGCGCAGGCCGAGGATATCCTGGACATTCTGGAAAATTCGGACGGCGTATTTTCCGTCACTTTCGATGATACGGAGGATCATTATACAAATGGTTCTGCCTATTACAATGTAACCTTCGATTATGATGAGAACGATGACGAATGTCTGGCGGCGTTGGATACACTGAAGGGGGAACTTGAAGGATATGATTATTATCTGACGACAAGTCTTGGAGATACCCAGTCAGAGCTGATCGCGGAAGAGATGAATACAATCTCCGTACTGGTAGCTGTGGTGGTGGTGTCAGTGCTTCTGTTGACTTCACAGGCGTATGCCGAGGTTCCGGTACTGCTTATCACTTTCCTGTCGGCGGCGATCATTCAGATGGGATCAAACTTTGTATTTGGAACCATCTCTTTCGTATCCAATTCCGTTACGATCGTGTTACAGCTTGCGTTGTCTGTGGACTATGCGATTATCCTGTTGAACAGATACAAGGAGGAACATGCGAATCTTCCTGCCCGTGAGGCAATTATTATCGCTTTGAGTAAGGCGATCCCGGAAATATCGGGAAGCTCGTTGACGACAGTCGGCGGTCTGATCGCCATGACCTTCATGCAGTACAAGATGGGACCGGATCTGGGTATCGTTTTGATCAAGGCAATCGGACTGAGTCTTTGCTCGGTATTCCTTCTGATGCCTGGTGTGATCATGCTGTTCTCGAAGCTGATGGATACCACAAAGCACAAGAACTTCGTTCCGAACATCCCTTTTGTTGGAAAGTTTGCCTATGCAACCCGGTATATCATCCCTCCGATTTTTATTCTGCTGATTATAGCCGGATGGAGAATTTCTTCTGACTGTCCCTATGTGTTTGGATACAGTACAATTACACCGCCTCTGGAAAACAGTGTGCAGAAGGCGGAAAAGCTGGAGGAATCCAATTTCGGCAGCAGCAATATGGTAGCTTTGATCATTCCTGCCGGCAATTATGATAATGAAAAGAAGCTGTTAAGCGATCTGGAGGCGTGCCCGGAGGTTGACTATACGATGGGACTTGCCAATATCGAAGCTCTGGATGGCTATCATCTGACAGACAAGCTGACACCCAGACAGTTCTCAGAGCTGATCGATCTGGACTATGAGGTGGCAGAACTCGTCTACGCGGCGTATGCGGTCAATGATGAGGACTATGCCAAGGTGGTAAACGGACTGTCCAGCTACAGTGTACCGTTGATCGACATGTTTATGTTTGTCCATGATGAGGTTGAGGACGGTTATGTAACGCTGGACGGCGACTTGCAGGAGACTTTGGATGACGCATATGAACAGATGAATTTTGCAAAGAATCAGCTGCAGGGAGAAAACTACAGCCGTATGCTTGTCTATCTGACCCTCCCGGAAGAGAGTGAGGAAACCTTCAACTTTATCGATAAGATGCATGATATTGCCGGAAAATATTACGACGGCAAGATTCTTGTCTGCGGAGAGTCAGTCAGCCAGTATGATCTGCAAAAGACCTTCGGCAGAGATAACACGGTTGTAAGCGTGGTCTCCATCCTTGCCGTATTGGTGGTACTGCTGTTTACCTTCAAGTCAGCTGGTATGCCGGTGCTGTTGATTGCGGTTATCCAGGGATGTATCTGGATCAACTTCTCGGTTCCGACCTTACAGCATGACAATCTGTTCTTTATGGGATACCTGATCGTCAGCTCTATTCAGATGGGTGCCAATATCGACTATGCGATCGTTATTGCAAGCCGTTATACCGAGCTGCGTGAGACGATGGGAAGAAAGAAATCAATTATTGATACAATGAACCTGTCCTTCCCGACAATTATCACATCGGGAAGTATGATGGCGGTATCCGGTATTCTGATCGGAAAGATGACCTCCGATGTAGCGATCTTTGGTATCGGAAAGAGTCTTGGACGAGGTACTTTGATCTCTATTTTTGTAACCATGTTTGTATTACCGCAGATTCTATTGGCGGGAGATAAGATTATAGAGAAGACCGCTTTTGTTATGAATATGCCGATCCGGACCAAGAATGTTACCGGCCTTATGCGTGTGGATGGTCTTGTGCGAGGCCGGATTGAGGGTACCGTTACCGGTACGATGAGTGCGATCGTCCGAGGCAATGTCAGCGCCTATGTGGAAGCGGGCGATGTGACGCAGCTCACCGAGGAAGAGTATAAGAACATGACCGAAAGTGTCGGCAAAGAACTGGAGAGCAGGGAGGTGAAGGACCATGAATAAGAAGAGAGTACTTGCCCTGCTGCTTGCGACATCCCTTGCAGCTGTATCTGTATTTCCTGTGCTTGCAGAGGAAGAAGAGGAGAAGGTTACCAGTCTGGAGGACGCCAATGAGGTGATAGAAACCTATCAGACAGAGAATGACGAAGACGAATGGGAAGAGATCTACATTAACTCGGAGGAAGACTGGGAGGATTTCGTACAGAACTGTCGGCTTGATACATGGTCTCAGAATAAAAAAGTATATCTGACGCAGGACATCAGTCTGGCAGGTCATGAGAACCAGACGGTTCCCACTTTTGGCGGGTATTTTGACGGACAGGGCTATTCAATCAGAGGTCTGTCCATACAGGATCAGGTATCGTATACGGGACTGTTCTGCTATACACAGCAGTCAGCAGTCATTGTCAATCTGAATGTCAATGGGAACGTGGCTCCGGATGGAAAGCGGATGGTCATTGGCGGAATTGTAGGAGATAACAGTGGAATCCTGATGAACTGTACCTATGACGGAAGGGTTTCTGCAAATGATTATGTCGGCGGTATCGTAGGCTTCAATGAGGCATCCGGTATTCTGATTGAATGCAGCAATAAGGCCAGTGTTTCGGGTGCACATTATACCGGAGGAATTGTCGGAGAGAACAACGGAAATATTGTAAACTGCATCAATGAGGGAGATATCAATATCACCAACGAAGATCAGGCAATGTCTTTGGAGGATATCAATATCACGCAGTATACAAACAGTCTGTTGGATCTGGATAATAACAACAGCAAGGCGGACAATGCATCGGCCGTAAACAGCACGGTGGATACCGGCGGAATCGCAGGATTGTCCTCCGGTGTGATCCAATACTGTACCAATAAGGGAACAGTCGGTTATGAGCATGTCGGCTACAATGTCGGCGGTATTGCGGGAAGACAGTCAGGATATATCTATGCCTGCGACAACGAAGGCAAAATCTACGGACGTAAAGATGTCGGCGGTATTACGGGACAGGCAGAGCCATATGTGGCGGTAGACTTGTCGGAGGATATTGCCTATCAGCTTACGGACAATATCAATAAGCTCCACGATCTGGTAAATACCATGGTCGATGATGCGGGAACGGAATCGGAGACGATCTCCAGCAGACTTTCCGTGATCCAGAGCTTTACGGATAAGGCACTTGACAATTCCGCATATCTGGCAGACCGTACCGTAGAATGGGCGGATGGCATGATCGGTGCTGCCAACGAGACGATGAGCCGGATTGATTATGTCATGGATGAAACGGCTAAGAGCGGTGGTGTGCTTGACCAGACGAAAGATGCAGCCGGAAATGTCAAGGATGCGACAAGTGACCTGACTAAGACGGTGGACGCGCTGGATATTTATCAGTATTTATCCGATGATGAGAAGACCCGGTATGACAATGCCAAGGACAATATGAAGAAGGCATCGGAGGACTACAGCGGGTATTATGCGGATTATGCCAGTGCGGCAGATCAGTATTATATTGCGTATTGTGTAGAAAATACAAAGCTGGCAGATGGATCTGATTACAAATATAAAGGGAATAATCCAGATTATCCTAATGCTAAGGAGACGGATATAATCCCAGTGAAAGACTCAAATCCACAAAAGGGGTGGAGTTCATCGGGAAAATCGGTAACAGATTATATCGGTGTAGATTACTGGGCTCATTGTACGTATACTCCTTCGGGAGACATAGATGCATTATATGAGCTGGGTAAGACGAATGATCAGATACAGAATGATCTGGATAATGAGCTGAAAAAGGATGCCGCGCAGGAAGTTGCCAATAACGCCACTTCCATTGATACGGATGCAAAGTCTTATGCAGACAGCCAGTATACTGCAAATCATTCTGGAACATATGCTACAAATATGGCAGACTGGGCACAGACCATGTCAGACATCATTCTGGCACACACCGATGATATGACAGGCAATGCCAAGGACAACGCCAAGAATGCGGTGAGCGACCTGCAGGCAGCGGCCGGAAACATGCACGATGCCGGAAACGAGACGAAACGGATCTGGGATACGGTCAATGGAATGTATGACATTGTACTGCCACAGCTCGGAGGAGAGTACCGCTCCACCACGAACAGCCTTGCCGTGAACCTGAAAGGGATCTCGGAGAACATGGGGTACCTGAATGGAGAAATGCTTGGCTCCAGTGACGTGCTGCTCGCAGACATGGAAGCCATCAATGACCAGTTCAGCTCCATCATGCTGCTGTATACCGATGCGATTGACGGAGTTCTGGATATGGATTATTCCGCAGCCTATGAGGATGTTTCGATCGATGATGCGGAGACCAATACCGACGCTGTCATAGCGGACAGCTATAACAGAGGAGCGGTGCAGGGCGATCTGAACGTTTCGGGTATTGCAGGAACGATGGCAATCGAGTATGATTTTGACTTAGAGAGTGATGTCACGGGAATCGATGATGCGAAGGCAAACTCGACGTTCCTGACGAAGTGCGTGATGCGGCAGAATGAGAACACCGGAAAGATCACAGCACAGAAGAGCTATGCAGGCGGTATTGTAGGATTGCAGGAGCTTGGAATCGTACTTCGCTGTGAGAATTACGGAACGATTAAGAGTAATGCCGGAGACTATGTCGGTGGTATTGCGGGACAATCCCTGTCTTATATCTTAAAGAGCTATGCAAAATGTACGGTATCCGGGGATGAATATGTGGCAGGTATCACAGGATCCGGTTCGGATATTGAAGACTGTTATGCAATCGTAAGACTACAGGATACGACAGCCTTTGCGGGAGCAATCGCCGGAGAGGTCGATGAGACCGGCAGTGTGCTTTCCAATTATTTCGTATCGGATGAGCTTGCCGGAATTGACAGGATCAGCTTCCATGGCAAAGCAGAACCAATGAGCTATGAGGATATGCTTGAGGTGGAGGGCATCCCGGATGAGTTCCGTAAGATGGTCATTACATTCTATGCGGATGACGTGGAGGTATCCAGAGCAGAGTGTGCTTATGGAGGCAGCGTGTCCGAGGCTCTTTATCCGGATATCCCGGTAAAGGACGGATTCTATGCTGACTGGGATGTCAAGGAACTGAAGGATGTAAAGAATGACACGGATGTGACAGTTGAGTATGTTCGCTATCTGACAACGCTCGCCAGCATGCAGAAGAGAAATAATAAACAGTCGGTAATTCTGGTGGATGGTGAGTTTGAAGAAGGCAGCACGATTCAGGTATCATCGGGCAAGCCGGAGAACTATGCGTCGCTGGAGGATATCACAGAGTGCTGGAAGGTAGAATTTACGGATGATGGCAATGCTGCACATCAGTTCCGCTATCAGGCTCCGGATGGTCAGACAAAGGGTGTGACCATTTATGTCAAAACCGGGGAGACCTGGACAGAAGCAGACACAGAGCTTATGGGAGCTTATTACCTGTTTGATGTGGATGGGAACAAAGCGGAGATTGCTGTTTCTGTAAAGAATAGAGGAATCAAAGCTTACCTGCCCTTTATCATCGGCGGAGTGGTTGTTGTCGGTGTTGTAGTGGTTGTTATTATCAAGAAGAAAAAGACAGGCAAAAAGAAAAAAGCGGTGGTCGAAAAGAACAATGAGCAGGAACCTGTACAAATGTCTTAACTGTGGAGCGGAGTACGATCCGGCCCTTATACGGTGTCCCTATTGTGGACAGGAAAATCCTGAAAAGGCACAGGAACATTATCACAAAAAGATAACCAGACTTAACACAGAGAGAAGAAATCTGAAAAACCTTCCGGGAGCGATATCCCGGAAGGTAGGAAGCAAATTCTTTCTTGTGATCTTAGGTCTGGTTTTGCTCGTTATCATAGCCGGTATTTTTGCATATGTGGGAGCACAGGAGAAACAGAAACAGGAAATAAAGACGCAGAAGAATAATGCACAGCATATGGAGGAGCTCCTCAGGGAGAAGGATTATGAGGGGCTGATGAAGTACAGTGAGGAAGTAGGCTATGCTTATCTGATGTACGATAAATATGACGAGGTTGTGGATATGTACCGACGTCAGACATGGCTGAGGGAAGATCTTGCGAACTATTTGGAGCCCTATGAGTCGGAAGATGAAGAATTTCTCAGAAAGAGAAAACTTGAGGATCTGGCTTCTGTATTGGTGCAGTGGAATTCTCTGTACCGGTTGGGAAGTGAGTATACGCAGGATACGGCGCGCAGGGGAAACGAAGAATACCTGCAGGAAATTCTGGACGAGAGCAGAGAACTGTTGAAGCAGCAGCTTGGAATTTCAGAGGAAGATCTGGATGAGATCGGAGAGACAGAAGCAGATAACTACGAAGAAAGGCTGGCACACTGTGAAGAGTATGCACAGAGATACCTGGACTTAAATGATGGACGGAGAGAAGAATGAAGTGTGAAGGCTGTGGAGCACAGATAGATATTGACCAGAGAATGTGTCCCTATTGCGGGCGTATCAATGATACGGCCGTGAAGCGGGGAGAGCATCTGCGGAGCATGGAGGAACGAAACCGGAGAGAAGGCGAACAGATCATAAAGAGGAGTGGTCTGGAAATTTTCTGCAAGATCCATAAATGGGTAAACGTGGGACTTGTTGTGGCATTGGTGATTGCCTGTGTTGCCTCTTTTTCTTTTTATTATGTCCACGAATATGGAATCAACAGAAATGATGTGTCTCCGGAGCAGCTCAGAGAATGCTATGAAAACGGCGATCTGGAGTCCCTGTACTATCTGATGTCGAAGGGAGAGTACTTTGGCAAGGATGGATATTACGGCTATGCCCAGGCGGCATTCTTCTGGAGAGATTATATGGACTGCCAGAATTATTTTGCGCGAAGCTATGAGAAATATACAAAGAATGGCTACTATGACAGTTACTGGCTGCAGCGCAGTGTGGAATGTGGCTATGACTGTCTGACATTTTACATGGATTCGGTCTATTCCGATGGAAAATCTGATGAGAAAAATATGGAACTGTCGAAAGAATATCAGGAAAAGGTGAGGATCCTAATGCTGGGGGTGCTGCAGATACCGGAGGAGATGCTGGAAGATTTAGATCCGTATGACTATGATCGGAAGCAGCAGCTTGTAGATTATGTACTGGGGGTGCATCCACATGAAGAGTAAGGGACGGATTATTTTGCGCAGCATGCTCACGCTGTTTCTGGTGTGCAGTCTGATGGCGGTTCTTTCGACAATTTTTGAATATGCACAGGATGAATACCGGCCGGAAATGTCTTTGATGTCGTCACTTGACGGTGGATATTACAGCAGTATGGTAGATTATTATGATACGACGAGATATCTCTACGGGGTGGATGATGAGGAAACCTACGGGCGCTATACGGAATTTGTTGCATTTTATCGATCCTATATTCTGTATGTGGAAAGCAAGGATTCTGCATATCTGACGGATATGAAACAGATTATGGAAGATACTGTATATGAAAACAATATGCCCCACTATGAATATCTGTATGATCTTGCAGAGAATGGGTAAGAGGGGTGCGAAAGAAGTATTCGCAGAAAGGAGCAGTAACGATGAAGAATTATATCAAGAATTTTCCGGTGGAAGAAGTTAAAATGCTTCTTGTCGTGGTATTTCCACACCAGAACGCCTGATCAGGGCATCAGATATTTGTCATACAGGGCTACATGATCGTAGATGCAGCGCCATGCACTGTGGGCGTCGCCGGTTACGATAATGTAGCCTTTTCCATTTTTGTCTGTTCCATAGCTGGCAGCACAGTTTCTTGACTGTACAACATAGCCTGTTTTGGCGCAGACGACCTCGCCATGTGTGTCCTTGTCCTCGATCCGGCGCAGAAACCAGTTGGAAATTTCGATTCCATCCGGATGCTGTGGGGTGGAAGAGGTGGTGTAAGTATGGGCAGACATAACTTCCCGGCAGATGGGATTGTTTATGGCAGCCTCCAGGATCATAGCCATATCGTACATGGTGCAATAGTGGTTTTCATCGTACAGACCGGTGCAATTGGTGAAATGGGCCGTCTGGGATAATCCGAGATCAGAGAGCTTATCGTTCATCAGCTTTACAAAATCCTCCTGAGAACCGGCTACATAGGTGGCAAGCCCGAGGGCGGCATCTGCACCGGAGGGAAGAATGGTTCCATAAAAAAGGTCGCGGACGGTGACAACCTCATCATTGTCAAAATTGACTGCACTACAGTCGTGGGAAAATACATAATCGTTGATTTCCTGTGTAATGGTGAAGGTATCATCAAGATCTGTCACATGTTCCGCGGCGACCAGAACAGTCAGGATCTTGGTCATGGATGCGGGACTGACTTTTGTATAGGCGTTCTGTTCTGCGAGGATAGTGCCGGAGTCGATATCCACAACAATGCCGTAGACACTGTTCACCTCATCGGCATTAAAAAAGTGATCCGTAGAAGAGGTTTCCTCAGCACGGTATACGGTATTGTCGACGGTGGGTGCAGGAGTAGAATCTGTGGCAGTTTCGGCGTCAGTGGGCTCATCCGGTGTCCGTGTGGTCTCGACAGACGGTAAATCCGCATCCGGCACGGGTGTCACAGTCTCAGCGGCAGCTTCGGGGGCCGGAGTGTCCTGCTCCTGCGCGGTTTTGGGTGCGGGTGAAAAAATCCGTGTGAGAACAACACACAAAATCACAATACCGACGAGAACCGGAGCAAGACGAAGGGCAAGTCTGCGATACAAAGCCTGCTTGCGCTTACGACGTTTCATTTCGGCGATACGCTGTGCACGCCGCTCCCTTCGGGCCTGTTCATATTCATCGTCTTCACCATAGGAAGAAGACTGTTCATAGCGGGTTTGCCGCTCATATGTCTGATTCATAGAAAACTCCCCTCTTAAAAGACCAATCCTTGCTATTATGAACCACCCGGACAGGTGGTGTCAAGGCGGGTAACAGAAGATCAGAGCGTAAGTGTTCCTGAAAAATCGCGCACTGCGCTTGACAGAGATTCCTTTTTCGGGGATGATGAAGAAAGATCGTGTAAAAAAGCCTGTGATGGCAAAAGAGAAAGGCGGCATGGGTATGAAATATCTTATAATTGGAGCAGGTGGAACGGGGGGAAGTATCGGTGCTTTTATGGCAAGGGCCGGAAAAGACGTGACGCTGATCGCCCGTGGAAAACATTTAGAGCAGATGCAGGAAAAGGGGCTGAAAGTGGAGAACTCATCTGGCACAGAATTTACGGTCAGCGGGATCCGGGCGACGGATATGGAACATTATGAGGAACAGCCGGACGTGATCTTTGTATGTGTCAAGGGTTATTCACTGGAGGAGACCGTGCCCTTTATAAAACGGGTGGCAGGGAAGGATACGATTGTGGTTCCGATCCTGAACATTTATGGAACGGGTGGCAGGTTGCAGCAGAAGCTGCCGGAACTGTTGGTGACAGATGGATGCATTTACATTGCCGGAGAGATCAAGGAACCGGGAACCATTCTGATGAAGGGAGATATTTTCCGGATTGTCTTTGGTGTGAGGGAACCAGGGCAGCTTCGGCCGGAGCTGTTTCAGATCGTAAAGGATCTGAAAGACAGTGGAATCGATGCGGTGCTGTCAGACAATATCCGCAGGGATGCCCTTCAGAAATTTGCTTTTGTGTCTCCGATGGCAGCCTGTGGTCTGTATTATGATACAACAGCTGGAGCCATGCAGCAGACCGGCGAGATCCGGGACTTTTTTGTTAAATTGATGAAGGAAGTGGACGCGCTGGCGATAGCTATGGATGCAGCTTTTCTGGTAGATATCGTCAAGACGAATCTTCAGATTCTGGATGCACTGTCTCCTGAGGCGAGTGCATCAATGCAGAGGGATATCAAGGCAGGGAAAGCTTCGGAGATAGATGGTCTGATTTATGAGGTGGTACGCCTTGGAGAACAGTATGGAGTGCCCACACCCTCCTATCGCATGGTGGCGCAGAAAGCACAGGCAGAGAATCTGAAGGAAACGAAATAAACAAGGATACATAAATAAGAGCGGAATGAGGGAAAAGAATGGAGAAGAAATTTAAAGAAAAGTATCTGGCAGGCGAGGTGGAATTTGAAGAGATCGATGATTACAGCCAGGACTGGGGATTCAGCGATGAGACCGTGACGCTGCGGGAATACCTGGGACTGAACGCAGAGGAAGAGGATGCCTGGGTCAGTGTCGGAGATGAGGCATTAAAGGAACTGTTAGATAAGCAAAAGGCTTAGAGAAGACTAGGGTGATGTTGGAATAAACGCAGGGCAGGGGCAGCTGATATTCTGCCTGCGGAAGTCTTTGGGCGTACAGCCATAGATTTGCTTAAAGGTACGCATAAAGAGCTTATAATTTGTCACACCATTTTGTTCAAGAATGTCGCCAATCGTGAGATCTGTGTTTTTAAGATCCTGGCATACATGGGTCAGGCGGACACTGTTCAGATAAGAGACAAAGGTTGTCCCCATATTACGGTGGAAAAACCGGCAGAAATATTCTGGATTTAAGGCTGCAAGTTCAGCGGCTTCCTGCAGGGAAACCGTCTCGGCGTAATGCTCCTGTACATAATGGATGACAGGGGCGAGACGATCCAGATTTTTGCGGCTCTGTATTTTTGCGGTACTACTCAGCGCTACCTTAAAATGAGATACCAGGATAAAAAGAAATTCATATAAAAGACTTGAGAACCGCAGGGTATAACCCTGTGGTTTTTGCGTATAAAGGGTTCCCATAGAAAGCAGAACTTCCCGAATCTGCCCGAAGGCGGTATGATCCGAAAAGACAAACTGAATGTCATCATAATCCGGGATGGCATTTACCAGAAAAGAATAGGGAATCTGTAAAAGCTGGATCCTGGAGGTCTCGTAGGTTCTGGTAGCATGGACAACGGCGGTGTTGATTACCATGAAATCACCTGCAAAGAGCTGGTAGGTATGCTGACCGATCAGGACCTCCATCATGCCCTCGTAGATGTAGAGAACCTCCAGACTTCTGTGCCAGTGTTCCGGTACAAAGTTATGGCAGCTCAGATAGATATCGAATCTTGCATTGACATCACTTTTCAGGCGGATGTCTTCGTGTGGGAACTGCGGCATGGCATAACCTCCAATCTTAATCCTCATTTCTGCGCACGCTCTTTGCGCATATCGAGTTTGTGTCAAGTGTGCGCAGACACAAATCTCGCGTGTGAAAAATCTTTCGTATATGGATTTTTCACACTAATCTTTCTGAAACCATGTTTTTACGATAACGTTTTCGGTATACAAAGTCAATATTGACCTAAAAATTAGTCATGATAGGACATAGGATTTTTAAAAACATCGTGATACACTGACACCATAGTAATTGACAATTTGTTTCAGTGAAAAACAGATTTTTATGGGTAAAAGAAGACATGCGCAAAAATATGCGCGGAAATGGAGATTAGCATGACAACGGAAAAAATCAGAGAATTGGTGTCAAAAATGACATTGGAAGAAAAGGCAGCTATGTGTTCCGGAGCGGATTTCTGGCATACAGAGGCGGTAGAGAGACTGGGGATTCCGGCAAGTATGGTTTCGGATGGACCGCATGGACTGCGTAAACAGGATGACAAAGCAGATCATCTTGGCGTGAATGAGAGTATTAAAGCGGTATGTTTCCCGGCAGGATGCGGTACGGCAGCTTCTTTTAACAGAGAGCTTCTGACAGAGATGGGCACGGCACTGGGAAAGGAATGTCAGGCAGAAGGCGTGAGCGTGATCCTGGGGCCGGCGGTCAATATTAAACGATCCCCTCTGTGTGGAAGAAACTTTGAATATTACTCGGAAGATCCCTGTCTTGCAACGGAGATTGCAGGAGCCTTGATCCACGGAGTACAGAGCCAGAACGTCGGTACGAGCATTAAGCATTTTCTTGCGAACAACCAGGAGACCAGAAGATTATCTTCGGACTCCAGAATTGATGAAAGAACTTTACATGAGATCTATCTGGCAGCTTTTGAGGGGGCAGTGAAGAAAGAAAAACCGTGGACAGTTATGTGTTCCTATAACAGGATCAACGGAACCTACGCGGCACAGAATCATAAATATCTGACAGAGGTGCTCCGTGACCAGTGGAACTTTGACGGTTACGTTATGAGTGACTGGGGAGCGGTCAATAACAGGGTGGAGGATCTGAAGGCAGGACTTGATCTGGAGATGCCATCCTCGAGTGGAACAAATGACAAGCTGATCGTGGAGGCTGTCCAAAAAGGAGAACTGGATGAAAGCGTTCTGGACACAGCGGTGGAGAGAATCCTCAACATTGTGTTCCGCTATGAAGAAAATCGTGATAAAACGGCTGTTTTTGACCGGGACAAGGATCATGAACTGGCGCGGAAAGTGGCACAGGAGACGATCGTTTTGTTAAAGAATGACGGTGTGCTGCCGTTGCAGGAGGGCGAGGAGATTGCCTTTATTGGAAAATATGTAAAGAAGCCGCGCTATCAGGGAGGAGGAAGCTCCCATATCAACAGCCATAAGGTGACGGCTGCATGGGATATTCTCAAGGATATGCCCGGTATCACGTATGCGCAGGGCTATGAGGATACGCAGGATGTCACAGATGAAAAGCTTTTGGAGGAGGCTGTGCAAACTGCCGCAAAGGCAAAGGTGGCTGTTATTTTTGCCGGGCTGCCGGATTCCTTTGAATCGGAAGGCTATGACAGAAGCCATATGAGGATGCCGGACTGCCAGAATGAACTGATTGCAAAGGTAGCTGCCGTACAGCCGAACACGATCGTGGTACTACACAATGGTTCTCCTGTGGAAATGCCGTGGGCTGATCAGGTAAAAGGTATCGTTGAGGCATATCTTGGCGGTCAGGCCGTAGGAGGAGCCGTTTGTGATATTCTGTTTGGAAAGGTAAATCCGAGCGCCAAGCTGCCGGAATCTTTCCCGAAGAAACTGGAAGATAACCCGTCCTATCTGTCCTATATTGGTGAGGGAGATATGGTAGAGTACCGGGAAGGTATTTTTGTCGGATACCGCTATTATGACAAGAAAAAGATGGATGTATTATTCCCGTTTGGATATGGTCTGTCCTATACGACCTTTGCATACTCGAATCTGCGTCTGGACAAAAAAGAAATGAGGGATACCGATACGGTTACGGTATCGGTCGATGTGACAAATACCGGAGACAGGACAGGCAAGGAGATCGTGCAGCTCTATGTGGCAGACAGAGAGAGTACGGTGATCAGACCGGAGAAGGAGCTGCGTGATTTTGCCAAAGTGGAGCTTGCACCGGGTGAGACAAAGACGGTAAGCTTTACGCTTGGGAAGAGAGCTTTTGCCTACTATAACACAACCATCCATGACTGGCATGTGGAGACCGGAGATTTCGACATCCTGATCGGCAAGTCTTCCAGAGATATAGTGCTGTCAGAGTCTGTCAAAGTAGAGTCTACAGTCAAAATCCCATTTGTCTATACAACGGATACAACGCTGGGAGACGTGATGAAGAATCCAAAAGCCTATGCGCTTGTAAAAGAACTCTTTGAAAAGACCATGCTCACGGGAGGAAGTGAAGAGGAACGGAGTGAGGCTGAGAAAGAAGCTATTTCAGATGATATGAACATGGCAATGCTCTGCTATAAACCTCTGCGCGGACCGGTAAGCTTTGGAAGCAATATCAGTATGGCTGATATCCAGAAACTGGTGGACCAGATGAACGCCATGGAGGATTAATAAGAAGAAAACATCAGATAAAAATGACAGTCGGTACAGGATAATCCAAAAGAAACCCTGACCGGCTGTCGTTTTTATGGGAATACTGTCAGTGTGTCTGATGCTTTAATGCCGCTTCTACAAAGCCCTTGAAAAGAGGATGCGGTCTGTTGGGTCTGGACTTAAGCTCCGGGTGTGCCTGTGTCGCAATAAAGAAGGGATGCGAAGGAAGTTCACACATCTCCACAATGCGGCCATCAGGAGAAATACCGGAAAGCCTGAGTCCATTCCCACTCAGGATAGCACGGTAATCGTTGTTGACTTCATACCGATGTCTGTGTCTTTCGTGGATGGTACTTTCTCCGTACAGACGGTGGGCAAGTGAATCCTGCTCAAGTACACACGGGTAAGAACCAAGACGCAGGGTACCGCCGATATCTTCTACCCCATTCTGGTCCGGCATCAGGGCAATGACAGGGTGCGTGGTGGAGGGGTTCAACTCAATGCTGTGAGCATCGTTGTAACCGACTACGTTGCGTGCAAATTCCACGATAGAGAGCTGCATACCGAGGCAGAGGCCAAGGTATGGGATTTCCTGTGTTCTGGCATACTGGATCGCATCGATCATTCCTTCAATGCCGCGGGAACCAAAACCTCCCGGAACAAGGATTCCATCCACATCGGAGAGCAGGTCGCCTACATTTTCTTTTGTCACCGTTTCGGAATCAATCCATTTGATATTTACAACGCAGTGGTTTGAAATACCGCCGTGTTTGAGTGCTTCCACAACACTGATATAAGCGTCGTGAAGCTGCGTATATTTGCCGACAAGGGCAATCGTTACTTCCCCCGTGGGAGTGCGGAGGGACTGCACCATATTTTTCCAGTCTGTCAGATCCGGTTCCGGACAGTCCAGTTTCAGACATTCGCAGGCTACCTGTGCAAGATGCTCCTTCTCCATGGCAAGAGGTGCTTCGTAGAGATATTCCACATCGAGATTCTGCAGGACGTGATTGCTCGGTACATTACAGAACAGAGCAATCTTATCCTTGATACCCTGATCAAGAGGATGTTCACTCCGGCAGACAATGATATCCGGCTGGATACCCATTCCCTGCAGATCCTTGACACTGGCCTGGGTAGGCTTTGTCTTTAACTCCTGGGAGGCGTGCAGATAGGGGATCAGTGTGACATGGATCAGAATGGCATTGTCATGTCCGACCTCATGCTGGAACTGACGGATGGATTCCAAAAACGGCTGACTTTCGATATCGCCTACAGTACCGCCGACCTCAATGATGGCGATTCTCGTCTCCTCATCTGTAAAGTTGCGATAGAAACGGCTTTTGATCTCATTGGTGATATGGGGAATGACCTGTACAGTACCGCCGCCATAGTCGCCGCGTCTTTCTTTTTGCAGAACGGACCAGTATACCTTTCCGGTGGTAACATTTGAATTTTTGTCGAGGTTTTCGTCAATGAAGCGCTCATAATGTCCAAGATCCAGATCGGTTTCCGTTCCGTCCTCTGTCACGAACACTTCGCCGTGCTGAATCGGATTCATGGTACCGGGGTCAATGTTGATATAAGGATCAAATTTTTGCATGGTGACCTTGTAGCCTCTCGCTTTGAGCAGACGGCCAAGTGAAGCAGCGGTTATTCCTTTTCCAAGTCCGGAAACAACGCCGCCGGTGACAAATACGTACTTTACAGCCATTTTTTCTTCCTCCCTTTCTTAAAAAAGGGGCAAAGGATACACCCTAAGGAGCTCCTTTGCCCATAAGAATTTGTTCGTATGTTTGATAAAACTTTGTATATCCGGAAAAGCTTATTAATGATGATACAGCTTTTGCGACTGATATTGCGGTTCACAGGTAAGATTGATTCCGAGGTTGCGGAATACTTTGATGTCAACCTGTGAGAGGATCACACTGGAATGTACTTCAGAGCCCTGTAAATTTTGAAGCTGTTCGACAGCTTTCGCAGCATTGGGATCTGATACGGCACAGATAGAAAGTGCGATCAGAATCTCGTCTGTGTGAAGACGCGGATTTTTGTTATGAAGATGAGATACCTTCAGTCTCTGGATCGGTTCAATGATCGTGGGAGATATTAACTGAATGGAATCGTCAATTCCTGCCAGAGCCTTCAGAGCATTAAGCAGCATTGCGGATGACGCACCGAGCAGTTCACTGGTCTTGCCGGTAATAATGCGGCCGTCCGGAAGCTGAATGGCAACAGCCGGTTCACCGGTTGCCTCGGCCTTAATCTTGGCGGCACTGATAACCGGGCGGTCATCAAGCGTGATATCTCCTTTTTTCATTAACAATTCGATGGTTGCAATCTGGGAATCGTCTGCCTTGCCCTGACGCTTCTGGCAGAGGGCATCATAATAACGACGGATGATCTCCTGACTTGCTGCGGCTTTTACTGCCTCATCATCGCAGATGGCATAACCTGCCATATTGACTCCCATATCTGTGGGAGATTTATAAGGACATTCGCCCATGATCTTTTCAAACATGGCTTTCAAAACCGGGAAGACTTCTACGTCACGGTTATAGTTGACAGTTGTCTCACCGTAAGCTTCCAGATGAAAAGGATCGATCATATTGACATCGTTCAGGTCTGCCGTGGCAGCCTCATAGGCAAGATTGACCGGATGGCTGAGCGGGAGATTCCAGATAGGGAAAGTCTCGTACTTTGCATAGCCGGCCTTGATGCCGCGTTTGTATTCGTGATAGAGCTGGGAAAGACAGGTGGCCATTTTGCCGCTGCCGGGTCCCGGAGCTGTGATGACAACCAGAGAACGGCTTGTCTCAATGTATTCGTTTTTGCCGTAGCCTTCGTCGCTTACGATCAGAGGGATATTATAAGGATATCCTTCAATCGGATAATGACGGTACACCCTCATACCGAGGGATTCCAGTCGTTTCTGATAGGAGATGGCACTGGGCTGTCCGGCAAAATGTGTCAGACACACGCTGCTCACATACAGACCGTATCCGCGGAATGCGTCGATCAGACGAAGCACATCCAGATCATAGGTGATACCCAGATCGGAGCGGACTTTATTTTTTTCGATATCGGCGGCACTGATAACAATGACAACTTCAGCCTGTTCCTTCAGCTGTGCCAGCATGGTAATCTTGCTGGCAGGCAGGAATCCGGGAAGAACTCTGGATGCGTGGTAATCATCAAAAAGCTTACCACCAAATTCCAGATACAGCTTACCACCAAAGTTTTCGATTCTTTCCTTAATGCGTTCCGATTGCAGTTTTAAATATTTTTCATTGTCGAAACCAATCTTCTGCATGAGAGCCTCCATATAAGGTAACAAAACAATTACACTTTATCATACAAAAAAACAGATTCAAAATCAATGGAAAATTTATAATTCTTTTATACTTGTGTCCTTAATTTCACAATTCTGTTATTGATTTATGTTTTTCGCTTCCATATAATAAAAGCTAAGCAATTGAAAGTGAGGATTCCTTATGGATAACAATGTTAACCCATATGATAATAACGGAAACCGCGGGAGTGGCGGTTCCGGTGGACAAGGTGGACCGGGAGGTCCGGGTAGTGATGGACGCGATCCCAGAAAACAAAGCCTGATCATGCTGGTGATCGCCGCGATCGTCACACTGATCTGTATCAGCCTGTTTATGAAGCTGATGACGGGGGCAACCAATCAGGAGATCACCTATAACGAGTTTATAAATATGGTAGAAAATGACAAGGTGGAGAAGGTTACCGTAGACTCCGACCGGATCACGATCTACCCTAAGACAGAGAAAACACAGAGTCCGTTCGGATATGTTTATGGTATGAACGGAACCATGACGTATTACACCGGAAAGATGGAGGATGACGATACTCTGACACAGCGTCTGTTAGACAATGATGTGGAGCTTTCCAGAGAGACATCCGACAGCTCCAGCCTGATCATGACGATCCTCGTGTATTATGTACTTCCGATCCTGCTGATGTGGGGACTGCTGAGTCTTCTCTTTCGGCGTATGGGAGGCAAGGGCGGCCCGATGGGAGTCGGGAAAAGTACCGCCAAGGCCTATGTACAGAAGGAGACAGGGATCACCTTCAAGGATGTGGCCGGAGAAGACGAAGCGAAGGAATCACTTGTGGAAGTGGTGGATTTCCTGCACAATCCGGGTAAATATTCCAAGATTGGTGCAAGGCTTCCAAAGGGAGCACTTCTGGTGGGACCTCCCGGTACCGGTAAGACACTGCTTGCCAAGGCGGTAGCTGGCGAAGCGCATGTACCGTTCTTTTCCTTATCGGGTTCGGATTTCATAGAATTATATGTCGGCGTCGGTGCTTCCCGTGTCAGGGATCTGTTCAAGGAAGCGGAGAAGAATGCTCCCTGTATTGTATTTATCGATGAGATCGATGCGATCGGACGAAGCAGAGATTCCAAGTACGGCGGTGGCAATGAAGAGCGTGAGCAGACCCTGAACCAGCTTCTTTCTGAGATGGACGGTTTTGACGGAAAGAAGGGAATCATCATCCTGGCGGCGACAAACCGGCCGGAGATTCTGGACAAGGCGCTCCTGCGTCCGGGACGGTTTGACCGGAGAATTATTGTAGATAAACCTGATCTGAAGGGGCGTGTGGAAATCTTAAAGGTACATTCCAAGGATGTGCTGATGGATGAGACGGTAGACCTGAATGAAATCGCACTTGCAACTTCGGGTGCAGTGGGATCAGATCTTGCAAACATGATCAACGAGGCAGCGATCAATGCGGTTAAGATGGGAAGAGAGTATGTCAGCCAGAAGGATCTCTTCGATGCAGTGGAGCAGGTGCTGGTCGGCAAAGAGAAGAAAGACCGGCTTATGAGCAAGGAAGAGCGGAGAATCGTTTCCTATCATGAGGTTGGGCATGCCCTGATCAGTGCGTTGCAAAAGAATTCAGAGCCGGTACAGAAAATTACGATTGTTCCCAGAACCATGGGGGCTCTCGGATATGTTATGCATGTGCCGGAGGAAGAGAAATATCTGGATACCGAGGCAGAGCTGAGGGACAGATTGGTCGGACTTCTTGGAGGACGTGCAGCGGAGGAGATCGTATTTGACACGGTAACAACCGGAGCGGCCAACGACATTGAACAGGCAACGAGCATTGCGCGGAATATGATCACCCGGTTTGGTATGAGCAAAAAGTTCGGCCTGATGGGACTTGCGACAGTGGAGAGCCAGTATCTGGACGGAAGGGCATCCCTCACCTGTTCGGATGTGACGGCAGCAGACATTGATACCGAAGTGATGAAAATGCTTCGTGACAGCTACAAGCAGGCCAAGAAGCTTCTGCGGGAAAACCGCGAGATCATGGATAAACTGGCAGATTATCTGATCGAAAAAGAGACGATCACCGGCAAGGAGTTCATGAAGATATATCGTAAGGAAAAAGGAATTCCCGAACCGGAGAACGAGGACGAAAATTCAGAGATCAAGAAGGATCACAACATTAAGATGACAGAACCGGATACGGAACATACAGAGCAGGAGCCTGATACCGTACCGGAGGAAGAAGCATTACAGGAGCAGAAACCGGAGACTGTGCCAGAGCAGGAACAAGTACAGGTACAGGAACAGCAGCCGGAGGCGGAATCCCAACTGGCACAGGAAGAGGCGGTGCAACAGCCGCAGCCGGAAAACCGCGGTGTATTTTCAGGAGCCTGTGATCCGGATCAGAACAGAGAAGTTTAAGAAATACCATAGCGTCAGCCTTTCGAGGTTGGCGCTTTTTGGGATTTAATGTATAAAATGTTTTGAGGAGAGGATAAGAAGTTGTTTGATATTCAGGAAGAACTGAAAAAGCTGCCCAACTCGCCGGGAGTATATCTGATGCACGATGCAAACGATACGATCATGTATGTGGGTAAGGCAGTCAATCTGCATAACAGAGTGCGGTCGTATTTTCGAAAGATTGTAGGACGTGGCCCTCAGATCGACAAGATGGTCCAGCAGATCGCAAGGTTTGAGTATATTGTTACGGATTCGGAACTGGAGGCCCTGGTTCTGGAAAACAATCTGATCAAGGAATACAGCCCCAAATACAATACGATGCTCAAGGATGATAAGACTTATCCGTATATTAAGGTGACGATGGGAGAAGAATATCCGAGAATCCTTCTGTCGCGTCAGCTAAGCCCGTCTGCGGGCGGCAAAAAGGATAAGTCCCGGTATTTTGGTCCATATACCAGTGCTGCCGCAGTGAAGGATACGATTGATCTGATGAACAAGCTGTATCAGCTCAGAACCTGCAACCGGCGGCTGCCCAGGGACATCGGCATGGAACGTCCATGTCTGAATTACCACATCAAGCAGTGCACAGCACCGTGTCAGGGTTATATCAGCAAAGAAGAATACCGGGCAAGGGTGGAACAGGCGCTGGATTTCCTGAATGGAAATTACGGGCCGATGCTGCGGGAGCTTGAACAGAATATGAAGGATGCCGCAGAGAAGCTTGAATATGAGGACGCGGCGAGATACCGGGATCTGTATAACAGTCTGAAAAGTGTGGCACAGAAACAGAAGATTACCGGGAGTGACGGAGAAGATAAGGATATTATCGCGCTTGCCAAGGATGAGACGGATGCAGTCGTACAGGTTTTCTTTGTGAGAGATGGCAGGCTGATCGGGCGGGAGCACTATTACATGACACATGTGGATGGCTGCGATAAGGCGCAGATTCTCGAGGATTTTGTGAAGCAGTTCTATGCGGGGACACCCTTTATCCCTAAGGAACTGATGCTGCAGGAGGAGATCTCGGATATTGAGATTCTGGAGAAATGGCTGAGTACCCGCAAACAGGAGAAGGTCTATATCCGTGTGCCCAAGAAGGGAACCAAGGAGAAACTGGTTGAACTTGCAGCGCAGAATGCACATCTGGTGCTGAGTCAGGACAAGGAACGTATCAAGAGGGAAGAGGGAAGAACCATCGGGGCAGTGCGGGAGATCGCAATGCTTTTGGAGCTGGAGAACGTAAATCGTATGGAGGCCTTTGATATCTCCAATATCAGCGGGTTTGCCAACGTGGGTTCCATGGTGGTTTTTGAGAAGGGAAAAGCCAAGCGCAGTGACTACCGCAAATTCCGGATTCAGTCGGTTTCCGGGCCGGATGATTACGGCTGTATGAAAGAGGTGCTGACCAGACGGTTCTTGCACGGAATGTCCGAGAAAGAAGAACTGGAAGAGAAGGAGACGGATCTGCAGTTTGGCAGCTTCACCAAGTTTCCGGATCTTCTGCTGATGGACGGAGGAAAAGGACAGGTCAATATTGCCCTGCAGGTTCTGGAGGAGCTTCATCTTGCGATCCCGGTCTGTGGGATGGTGAAGGATGACAATCACCGTACCAGGGGACTTTATTATCACAATGAGGAGATTCCGATTGATACCCATTCGGAGGGCTTTAAGCTGATTACCAGAATCCAGGATGAAGCACACCGTTTTGCCATAGAGTATCATCGCTCCCTTCGGTCAAAGGCACAGGTGAAGTCCGTGCTGGACGATATTCCGGGAGTAGGACCGTCCAGACGTAAGGCACTGATGAGGCACTTTGGGTCGATCGGAGAGATCCGGGAGGCTACGGTCGAGAGGCTGTGTGAGGTGCCGGAGATTCCGGAGCATATTGCACAGCAGATTTATGACTTTTTCCGGAGCAAAGATTCATTGTAATCTATTTTTAGTTATGATAGACTGTAACTGTTAATCACAGGACATACATTGCGGAGGAGAAGGGTATGGCGAGTATTAGTTTAACGAAGGTAATTGACAAGTTTAAATGGGAAAATCTGACACCGGAGATTGACATCTCCAAGATCAAGCTTACACAGCCTGATATCAACAGACCGGCCTTGCAGATGGCGGGATATTTTGAACATTTTGAGGCAACACGTCTGCAGATCGTAGGATTTGTGGAGTATTCCTACATGAATGGACTGGATGAAGAAAGACAGAGAGAAATCTTTGAGAAGCTTTTGAACAATCCGATTCCGGGAATTGTTTTCTGCCGGGAACTGTATCCGAATGACCTTTTCAGAGAAATTGCCGTCAAATACGGCGTACCGCTTCTGATGAGTAAGAAGGCAACCTCGGCATGTATGGCAGAAGTAATCCGTTGGCTGAATGTAAAACTGGCTCCCTGTATTTCCGTACATGGAGTTCTGGTGGATGTCTACGGAGAAGGTGTCCTGATCACCGGAGAGAGCGGTATCGGTAAATCGGAGGCGGCCCTGGAGCTGATCAAGCGTGGACACCGTCTGGTTACCGATGATGTGGTAGAGCTTCGGAGGGTAAGTGATGATACGCTTATCGGATCTGCGCCGGATATCACAAAGCACTTTATCGAACTGCGTGGTATCGGAATTGTGGATGTGAAGGCACTGTTCGGTGCATCCAGTGTCCGTGATACGCAGAATATTGATCTGGTAATCCGTCTGGAAGACTGGGATAAGGATAAAGAGTATGACAGACTTGGACTGGAAGAGGAATATACAGAATATCTGGGCAATAAGGTTGTCTGCCACAATATTCCGATCCGTCCGGGACGAAATCTGGCTGTCATCTGTGAGTCTGCTGCGGTTAACCACCGTCAGAAGAAGATGGGTTACAATGCGGCTCAGGAGCTGTATAAACGTGTGCAGAATTCGCTGTCTCGCAAACGGGATGAGGATGAGGACGAATAAGACCGGTATTGAGGCATTGTAAGGGTAAATGGAAAGAAAAAGGATAAGGAGTGTATGACAATGGCAAGTTATATTTTCGGAGTAGATGTAGGTGGCACCACCGTTAAACTGGGGCTTTTTGATATAGAAGGAAATGTGAGCGACAAGTGGGAGATCCCCACAAGAACAGAGAACGGCGGAGTGAACATTCTGCCGGATATTGCGGCAAGTATTCAGGCTAAGATGCAGGAAAAGGGTATTGCAAAGGAAGAGGTGGCCGGTGTAGGGGTAGGAGTACCCGGACCGGTAGATGGCAACGGAGTAGTACACAGAGCCGTAAATCTCGGATGGGATGTTGTTGATCTGAAAGGACAGCTTTCCGGCCTTCTGGGAATGAAGGTAGAGTGCGGAAATGATGCGAATGTAGCTGCACTCGGAGAAATGTGGAAAGGCGGCGGCCAGGGACATCAGAGCATTGTTGCCGTGACACTTGGAACCGGTGTCGGTGGTGGTATCATTATCAACGGTAAGATCATGACCGGTGCATCCGGAGCAGGTGGAGAGATTGGCCATATCCATGTGGAGGATGAAGAGAAAGAGGCGTGCGGCTGCGGAAACTTTGGCTGTCTGGAGGAATATGCATCTGCAACCGGTATTACCAGACTGGCAAACAGGGCACTTGCAGCCGACGATAAAGAGAGCGTGCTGCGAAATGGAGAGGTTTCTGCCAAAGCCGTGTTTGACGCTGTAAAGGCAGGGGATGAGCTTGCAATAGAGGTAGCAGAGAAGTTTGGAGAATATCTTGGTAAGGGACTTGGTATTGTGGCAGGCGTGATCGACCCTGAGATTTTTGTAATCGGCGGCGGCGTTTCCAAGGCAGGAGACATCCTGTTCAAGTACATCAGACCTTCTTATGAAGAGACAGTGTTCCATGCCTGCAAAGAGACTCCGTTTGCACTGGCAACCCTTGGCAACGATGCAGGGATTTACGGTGCAGCGAGGATGATATTGGATTAAGAATGCCACATTGCGTCCATCATACATAATATAAGGGAAAGAGAACACTCTATGTGATGGAGCGGTGATTTCGGAAAGAAGGCAGGGATATAGATTGAGTACATCCATGTATGATTTTATTAAAAGTGTGATCTCACAGGATCGAATCTTATTTCAGGAGCCTATGAGCCGTCATACAACATTTCGGGTTGGCGGAGAGGCAGCATGTATGCTTCTGATCCATAGTGAAGAAGAACTGTGCAAACTGATCCCTTATTTCAAACTGATTGGACAGGAGTACTTCATTCTGGGGAATGGAAGTAACCTTCTTGTGGGAGATAAGGGCTATCAGGGGATTGTTCTGAAGCTTGACAAGGGAATGCAGGAAATTCAGGTGGAGGATACCAGAATACGTGTCAAGGCGGGCGCGCTTCTGTCACAGACGGCAAATCTTGCAAGAGACCATGGGCTGACCGGTATGGAGTTTGCAGCGGGTATTCCGGGAAGCATCGGAGGCGCTGTGGTCATGAATGCCGGAGCCTATGAGGGAGAGATGAAGCAGATCGTTGAATCGGTCAGAGCGATGAATACCGATGGAGAGATCCTGACATTGGATAATGATACGATGGAGTTCGGGTATCGGACCAGCGTGATCCGGAACAGGCCCTTTGTTGTACTGGAAGCTGTATTGACGCTCCAAAAAGGAGATGTTCAGGCGATCACAGCCAGAATGGAAGAACTGGCACAGTTAAGGCGCAGTAAGCAGCCACTGGAATATGCGAGCGCGGGCAGTACATTTAAAAGACCGGAAGGCTATTTTGCCGGAAAACTTATTATGGATGCCGGAATGCGTGGATACCGTATCGGAGGGGCACAGGTGGCGGATAAGCACTGTGGATTTATCGTAAATACCGGGAAAGCAACTGCGGCAGATATCAAAGAAGTGATAGAAGAAGTGCAGGCGAGAGTGAAACAGCGTTTTCATGTAGATCTGGAGCCGGAGGTTGTCTTTCTTGGCGATTTCTAGCAGATAGCAGGTATATCTGAGGAAATGTGCCGGATAATGGAGATATTAGATACAGATTAAGAGAGTGAAGAAACTATGCGATTTGTAATAGTGACGGGGATGAGCGGCTCCGGCAAGAGGACAGCGATGAAAATGCTGGAGGATATCGGATTTTACTGCGTGGATAATCTGCCGGTGCCGTTGATCGAGAAATTTGTGGATCTGATCACTGCACCGAGAAGTGAGATCAGCAAGGTGGCGTTAGGGCTGGATGTACGTGCTGATCAGCCTTTTGGTGATGTGGAATCGATTCTGGAAAATCTGAAAAATAATCAGTATATTTTTGAAATTCTTTTCCTGGAAGCCAGTGATGCGGTTCTTCTGAAAAGATATAAGGAGACCCGAAGACTGCACCCGCTCTCTCCGGAAGGAAGAGTGGAAGAAGGAATCCACCGTGAGAGAAAGATTCTGGAGAATATCCGTAAGAAAGCTGACTATGTGATCGACACTTCAAATCTGCTGACCAGAGAACTGAAGGAAGAGATCGACCACATTTTTGTCAAAAATGAAGAGTATAACTCTCTTATGGTAAGTATTTTGTCATTTGGATTCAAAAACGGAATTCCGGCAGATGCCGATCTGGTTTTTGATGTAAGATTTTTGCCCAATCCGTTCTACATTGATGAATTGAAGCATAAAACTGGTAATGACAAAGAGGTACAGGACTATGTCATGAGTTTTGCAGAAGCAGAGGAATTTTTGCAGAAGCTTGTGGACATGCTGCATTTTCTCATACCAAACTATATAAAAGAGGGAAAACATCAGCTTGTAATTGCGATTGGGTGTACGGGGGGCAAGCACCGGAGTGTGACGCTTGCCAATGAGCTGTATGCGCGGATGAAGGATCAGGGAAATTATGGAATTAAACTGTACCACAGGGATGTAAAACAGGGAGTGTAGGAATGTCTTTTTCGGCTACGGTGAAAGAGGAACTCGCGGAACACGTGGGAACAGCAAGGCACTGTCAGCTTGCAGAGCTGGCGGCAATCATAGAGTTTTACGGCAAAGTAAGCCAGGATGGAAAACATCTGCTTTTTGAGACGGAAAATGAGACGATAGAGAGAAAGTGCTTTACATTACTTAAAAAAACATTTAATATAGAAGCGATCACGCAAGAAGAAGGCAGGCTGATAACGGACAGTGATGCGGAAGAGAAATTGGCGAAGGCACTGTTCCTTACAGGGGCAGAAGAAGGAACCATGGAAACCGGGAAACCGGTAAATGCACTGTTGATTAAGAATTCCTGCTGTGCGAGAGCGTACCTGAGAGGAGCTTTTCTGTGTATAGGATCGATGAGCGACCCGGAGAAAAGCTATCATCTGGAATTTGTGTGTGATGAAGAAGCACAGGCTGTACAGCTTCGGAATGTGATTCAGGATTTTCAGATTGAAGCCAAAATCATCAAACGTAAGAAATATGATGTGGTATACCTGAAGGAAGGGTCGGGGATCGTCGATCTGCTGAATGTTATGGAGGCACATGTATCTTTGATGAATCTGGAGAATCTCCGGATTGTCAAGGAAATGCGCAATTCCATTAACAGACGTGTGAACTGTGAGACGGCAAATATCTCAAAGACAGTCACGGCGGCATCGAAACAGATAGAGGACATTCTTCTGATTCGGGATAAATATGGATTTGAGAATTTGCCGGACAATCTTCGCCAGATGGCGGAGGTAAGGCTGGAATATCCGGATGCGGCTCTGAAAGAGCTGGGAGAATATCTGGATCCCAAGATGGGAAAATCCGGTGTCAATCACAGGTTGAGAAGGCTGAGCGAAATTGCAGATAAAATCAGGCTTTAAAGGAGGAGACTATTATGATTCAGAAAGAGGTGCAGATCAAGCTGGAAACCGGGCTGGAAGCAAGACCGGTAGCGATGTTGGTTCAGGTGGCAAGTCAATTTGAGAGTACAGTTTACATCAACTCCGATGCGAAAAAGGTGAATGCAAAAAGCATTATGGGTATGATGAGCCTTGGACTCGACAGTGGAGAAAAGGTTGTAGTAATTGCTGAAGGTAGCGATGAGGAGAAGGCTGTAGAGGAGATTGAAAAGTTTCTTGCAGGCAAATAAATAAGCGCAACACACACAAAGCGTTTATTGTCAGGTTATTAAAAGTGGAAAGAAATCAGGGAGATTCCGAAAAAGGAGTCTCCCTTTATTTTTGTGATTGTACATAAGAATTGTGTTTGCTATAATATGGAAAATGTAATTATTCAAAGCTGTGTACATTTGAATGATTAGCGGAAAAAATAATCGAGAGACATACAGGCTTTGCAGGAGAATAAGGGAGGAGCATATATGGGGAAACAAATGCTTTTTATTTATAATCCCAGAGCGGGAAAGGCAGAGATCAGAAGCAATCTGCTCGATATTATTGATGTGTTTGTCAAGGCCGGATATGAAGTGACGGCTTATCCGACGCAGGGAGCGGGAGATGCCGTGAGGGCTGTGAAGGAGCGCCGTAAGGGTTATGACATGGTAGTGTGCAGCGGTGGAGACGGGACCTTAGACGAAGTGGTAGCCGGTATGATGCAGTGCGAGGAGCGTCTGCCGATCGGTTATGTACCAGCCGGGAGCACAAATGATTTTGCAAACAGTCTCAACATTCCGAAGAGTATGAAGGCTGCGGCGGATGTGGTGGTGAATGGACAGAATTTTGCCTGCGATATCGGCGGCTTTAATCATACACATTTTATTTATGTGGCGGCGTTCGGCCTTTTCACGGATGTGTCTTATGAGACAAAGCAGGATGTGAAAAATGTGCTGGGACATGCGGCGTATCTGCTCGAAGGGGTGAAAAGACTGTCGGCAATCCGATCCTATCCGCTGAAGATCACCTGCGATGATAAAGTGATAGAAGATGAGTTCCTGTATGGAATGGTTACCAACTCCTATTCGGTTGGCGGCTTTAAGGGAATTACCGGCAAGAATGTCCGCCTGGATGATGGATTGTTTGAAGTGACGCTGGTTAAGAAACCGTCTCTGGCAAGAGACTTAAACATCATTGCACAGGCGATGGATGATAAAAGATTTCATTCAGAGCATATCCTGACTTTTATGGCCTCTGAATTGAAGGTGGAGGCACAGGAGCCTCTCGCATGGACATTGGACGGAGAGTTTGGCGGTGACCATCTGTGCGCCGAAATCCACAACTGCCACAGGGAACTGATCATCAAGGTACCGGCACAGGAGTAAAGATAAAGATATAAAAATCTCGCGTTAAAGCGATAAAATTCATTGCTTTTCATGGACATGGCTGTTAGAATAAGAGTTGGATTCCAGCTAATGGAAAGCATAATGAAAATAATAAAATAGAAAGGATGTAAAGTTATGGCATTAGTAACAACGACAGAAATGTTCAAGAAAGCCTACGACGGCGGTTATGCTATCGGTGCTTTCAACGTAAACAACATGGAGATCGTACAGGGTATCACAGAGGCAGCAGGCGAACTGAACAGCCCTGTTATCCTTCAGGTTTCCAAGGGAGCTCGTGCATATGCTAACCATACTTACCTTGTTAAGTTGGTAGAGGCAGCCGTTATCGAGAATCCTCAGATCCCGATCGCACTTCACCTTGATCATGGTGATAGCTTTGAATTATGTAAGTCCTGTATCGATGGAGGATTTACCTCTGTCATGATCGATGCTTCCTCCAAGCCTTTTGAAGAGAACATCGCTCTTACAAAGCAGGTAGTAGAATATGCACACGCTCATGGCGTTGTAGTAGAGGCAGAGCTTGGTACTCTGGCTGGTATCGAAGACGAAGTAGTAGTTGAGTCCGGTAAGGAAGCATATACTCGTCCGGAAGAAGTTGAGGAGTTCGTTGACAAGACAGGTTGTGACTCTCTTGCAATCGCAATCGGTACTTCTCACGGTGCATACAAGTTTACTGCTGCTCAGTGTACAAGAAACGCTGACGGAATTCTTGTTCCGCCTCCGCTTCGTTTTGACGTACTTGAGGAGTGCATTAAGCGTCTTCCTGGATTCCCGATCGTTCTTCACGGATCTTCTTCCGTACCGCAGGAATTCGTAAAGATGGTAAATCAGTATGGCGGAAATATGCCTGATGCTGTAGGTATTCCGGAAGAGCAGCTTCGTCAGGCAGCTAAGCTTGCTGTATGTAAGATCAATATCGACTCCGATATCCGTCTTGCAATGACAGGTAACATCCGTAAGTACTTCGCAGAGCATCCGGATCACTTCGATCCTCGTCAGTACTTAAAGCCGGCTAGACAGGCTGTTAAGGACATGGTTGCTCACAAGATCGTGAATGTACTTGGTTCTGACGGAAAGGCTTGATGAGTTCGGACAAGCATACGAAATAAGAATATTTGACAGGGCATCTGCGATGGCAGGTGCCCTGTTTGCGTTTACAATTTGTTCATATTTAATTTAAAGAATCTTTACGAGGTCAACATTTTTTAGACATTTCTGTTGCGTATACTAACATCATAAGATAACAAAAGCAAACGAACACAGAACAGTGTCGGTGCCGGTAACTTATTCATACAACTTAGCTTAACAGGTTAACTTAAACTTTTTCATAATAAATGCCAAGTAAAGATTTCTTTACTTGGCATCCTCCCTTTTCTGGGGCAAAAATCCATTACGCGATACTATAAAAAATCACATCTTTTCCGGTTCCGGATAGTCAACTCCGAAAGTTTCCACGGTGACGGTTTTCATGATCTGATCCTCGAGAGGACGGTCAGAATAATCCGTTCTGCATTCTGCAATTTTGTTTACGTTTTCCATGCCCTCAATGACTTTGCCGAATGCGGCGTAAGCGCCATCCAGATGAGGGGATGTTTTGTGCATGATAAAGAACTGGCTGCCGGCAGAGTTTGGCATCATGCTTCTGGCCATGGAGAGAACTCCCTCCGTGTGCTTTAAGTCATTTGCAAAGCCATTCTGTGCAAATTCGCCGCGGATGGAATATCCAGGGCCACCCATACCGGTTCCTTCCGGATCACCACCCTGGATCATAAAGCCTTTGATCACCCGGTGGAAGATCAGGCCGTCATAGAAGTTCTTTTGAATCAGGCTGATAAAGTTATTGACAGAAGTAGGAGCAATCTCCGGATATAATTCCGCTTTGATCACGTCACCGTTTTCCATCGTAAATGTAACAATAGGATTCTGTGCCATTGTATAGTTCCTTTCGTGAAATAGATTGCCTCTCATGAAAGAAAGGCTTAAACTCTATTTTATAGGATGAAGTCCAAATGGTAAAGGGGCTTTCGGAAAACAGAGAGGACATTCATGCAAAAAGAATATGATTTCAGAGATATTGCTGCAAAACAGGGGATGAAAGATACAGGACGAGACGGCGGTGTTCTGTATGTGACCGATGAGATGGACTGTTATAGGGAACTGAAGGAGAGGGGCTGCTATGTCGTTCCGTATCTGCATGAGGGAAACCGTGGAGCGACATTTCCCGATGCACGGTATATTGTAGAAGATTTGCAGGAGATTGAACAGGAAACCATGGAGAGGATTTACCGCCGGATGGCAGAGCTGCCGTGGAATATCTGTGAGACAGAGAGATGTCTGATCAGGGAGACAACCGAGGAGGATCTGGACAGCTTCTACGAAATATACAGGGAACCTTCTATTACAAAATATATGGAAGGACTGTATCCGGACAGACAGGAGGAACTGGCCTATATAAAAAATTATCGGAAGTATGTTTATGCCTTTTATGGATATGGAATGTGGACGGTGCTGGAGAAAAACAGCGGACGGGTGATCGGGCGTGCCGGGCTCAGCGAGCGGGAGGGCTTTGCTATTCCGGAGCTGGGATTTGTGATCGGTCTGCCATGGCAGCGGCAGGGGTACGCGTATGAAGTCTGTGTGGCGATCCTGCAACTGGCAAAGGAAGAGCTGGAGATGGAAAAGGTACAGGCTTTCGTTCTGGAACAGAATGTTGCATCTGCGAAACTGTGCGGCAGACTTGAATTTGTCAATAGTGGTAAAGAGCATCTTGAGGATGGGCTGTGGTATGACCGTTATGAAAGAAATCTGACTGTTTAGAAGGCAGAAAGTGTAGAAAAGAAGATATTTACCGGAAAAGTGCCGAAATTTGTAAGGAATCCATGTAAAAATAAGGCAAAGTGTGCTAAGATAGAGCTAATATAAAAAGCGCGTGGAGGTAAATTATGGAGCAGGAAAACAAGGATATTGCATGGGGCAAGGCACTTAGGCCGCTGATTGGCCTGCTGCTTGCGATTGTGTTGTGCCAGGTACTTGTACTGGAGCTTTTAAAGAGGGGAATTATCAGTACGGTCGTTGCGGCCATCCTGATCAGTGCGGTCAGCGTTCTGATCTTTGGAGTAGTATTTTTTGTAGTAAAATCAATGCTGTCCCAGTTCTTTGCCATTGTGCAGGGGAATGTAGAGAATAAACAGGGAAATGGCAAAGTGGAAGAAAAAGCGAAGAAACTGATGGAACGTGAGGACGACATCGGTCAGATTATGCGGTCTGTTTACAACTCAATCAGCTCCTTTGCGACAGTGATCAACGGAATCATGGGAGCAACGGAGGAATTAAAGGCAGTATCCGCCGATTTTAACGATATTTTTCATGACATGGAAGGTTCCCTGCAGATTACACAGGATTCGGTACATACCATTGCGGACAATACGGTGACGCAGGCATCCCATACGACAGATATGAAGGGCAAGATTGATGCCATCGGAGAACTGATCGCCATGATCTCGGAGAATGTAGATGCCCTGAATGCCAGTGCAGAAAAGATGCAGGAATGCAACAGATCGGCTGAAAGTATTATGTCGGAACTGATCTCTATCAGCAGGAAAAACGGCGAAGAGATCAAGAACGTAAGAGAACAGTCAAAGCTTACCAATGAGTCGGCACAGCAGATTCAGACAGTTACGGATATTATTGCAGATATTTCCGGCCAGACAAATCTTCTTGCCCTGAATGCGAGCATTGAGGCTGCAAGAGCCGGAGAGCATGGGCGTGGCTTTGCAGTCGTTGCAGAGCAGATCCGTACTCTGGCAGACCAGTCAAGAGAATCGACAGAGCGGATCAATCAGCTGGTTGCGGATCTGATCAATAAGGCAGATGTCAGCGTAGAGATCACAGAGAAGGTTTCGGAGGCAGTCAGCCTGCAAAATGAGAAGATCGACCAGACAAAGGACATTTTCACAACCTTAAATGAGGAGATCGGACAGGTAGGAAGTGCTATTTCAGGAATCAGCTCCGAGGTTGCAGAGTTAAAGAATCACAGTGATGTGATTGGGCAGGAGACAGTTTCCCTAAAGGATTTTGCAGATCAGAATGCGGAGAGTGCACAGATTACGATTGAGCATATGAATGAGCTGGATCATACGGTAGAGAAGTGCAATGATGCGACCGGACGCGTGGTTGGAGTTTCCGACAAGCTGGTTGGCTACGTGCATGAATCGACCAATGCCGGAAAGCTTTTTCAGAAAAATAAAAAAATGTAATTTAGATATTGACAGATGAATATTGCGGTGCTAAGATGATGTTCATAAAAGCAAAGGCGCTTTAAGGAAAATCCTTGAAGCGCTTTTTTCTTTTGTATTATGACAAAGGAAATGTCTGAAAGTACATATACGGGAATGACGGAGCAATGGGGCTTACAAAGGGATAGAGACCATTTGCTCCGCTTTTTATGTACCGGGAAATGAAGGGCATGCAAAAAAGAGTGAGGAGGAAAACATTATGACAGAAGAAATTTTAAGTGCCATAACAGGCGAAGTGTATGGTGTCTGGTTTTTGATCGGTGCAGCATTGGTATTCTGGATGCAGGCCGGTTTCGCAATGGTGGAGACGGGATTCACCAGAGCAAAGAATGCGGGAAATATTCTGATGAAGAATCTGATGGATTTCTGCATCGGTACCGTTGTATTCATTCTGATAGGCTTTGGCCTTCTGCTTGGCAAAGATATGGTAGGAATCATTGGAAAGCCCGGCTTTGATATTTTTACTTCCTATGAAAGCTTTGACTGGTCCAACTTCGTATTTAACTTAGTGTTCTGTGCAACAACAGCGACAATTGTATCCGGAGCGATGGCAGAGAGAACAAAATTCCTCAGCTACTGTATTTATTCCGCAGTGATCTCCGCAGTGATCTATCCGATCGAGGCACACTGGACATGGGGAGGCGGATTCCTTTCCCAGTTAGGATTTCATGATTTTGCCGGTTCAGCCTGCATCCACATGGTAGGTGGTATCAGTGCTTTGGTAGGAGCCAAGATTCTTGGTCCCCGGATTGGTAAATTTACAAAGGATAAAGACGGAAAGATAACAAAGGTTAATGCGATTCCGGGTCACAATATTCCGATCGGTGCACTTGGTGTATTTATTCTCTGGCTCGGCTGGTATGGATTCAACGGCGCAGCAGCGACATCTGTTGCAGAACTTGGTTCTATTTTCGTAACAACAACAATTGCACCTGCTATAGCAACGGTTGTATGTATGATATTTACCTGGATCAAATATGGTAAGCCTGATGTTTCCATGTGTCTGAATGCTTCTCTTGCCGGTCTGGTAGCGATCACAGCGGGCTGTGATGTAACAGATGCGTTCGGTGCAATTATTATCGGTGGTGTTGCCGGTGTGTTGGTTGTATTTGGAGTATGGCTTCTGGATTACAAGCTGCGCATTGATGATCCGGTTGGTGCGGTCGCAGTGCATTGCCTCAACGGTATCTGGGGAACCATTGCAGTCGGATTGTTTGCAACAGATACAGCACCTGCTTATGCAAGAGGTTATGGCGATGGTGTTAACTTTGGTGCAAACCAGATCGCTGCAAAAGGTCTCTTCTATGGCGGTGGATTTAAACAGCTTGGACTGCAGCTTCTTGGTATGGCCTGCATCGTATTATTTACCTTAGTGACAATTACGATTACCTTCTATGTAATAAAGGCACTTGTCGGACTTCGTGTGACAGAGGAAGAGGAGCTTATCGGTCTGGATGACACAGAGCATGGTCTTCCGTCTGCATACTCAGGCTTCAGTATCATGGATGTGTCTAACACCATGACAATGGATGTCAATGAGAACACAAGCCTTGGTACGGATGATTATGAGGCGGCAAGCAAACTCCAGAAGGAGGCAGCAGTGGAGGTTACAGCTGCTCCTGATGTAGATCTGAAATCGACAGGCATGTACAAGGTTGTAATCGTTGCAAAACTTGCTTCTCACGATAAGCTGAAGAAAGCCATGAATGATCTGGGAGTTACCGGTATGACGGTGACGCAGGTTATGGGCTGCGGTATCCAGAAGGGTGCCGGAGAAATGTATCGTGGAGTTGAGATGGATGCAACCCTGCTTCCGAAGGTTAAGGTTGAGGTTGTTGTAAGCAAGATTCCGGTAGACGCTGTGATCGAAGCTGCCAAGAAGGCACTTTACACAGGACATATCGGAGATGGAAAGATATTTGTATACAATGTAGCAAAAGTAGTGAAAATCCGTACCGGAGAAGAAAACTTTGCGGCATTGCAGGATGTTGAATAAATAAGCGTATACCTATATCCCTTAGTTTGTAATCGAGTAGGAGGCGGTGACTAACCGCCGTCCTCTCACACCACCGTGCGTACCGTTCGGTACACGGCGGTTTCAAT
>CAKRPS010000018.1 GCA_934385475.1 uncultured Lachnospiraceae bacterium
TTTCTTAGGAAAGCCTCATAGCCCGGAATACAGATATACGTAATTC
Source organism: uncultured Lachnospiraceae bacterium (assembly GCA_934385475.1). Classification (GTDB taxonomy): domain Bacteria; phylum Bacillota; class Clostridia; order Lachnospirales; family Lachnospiraceae; genus UBA3282. Next base: position 47 of record CAKRPS010000018.1, read on the forward strand.
TGCTCGCGATCATCATAGGAATACTTCGTCAGATTTCCGAAGACATCATACTCTTTTTTCCAGGAATAATTAACCTGTCCGGACGGATCGATTTCCTGATATTCTACAATATTGCCATCGTTATCATATTCTGCTTTACAATTGTAGACTGTTGAAGTATTGGGGTGTGGATGCGCGATCTTCTGATAGTTTCCATTTGCCCCATAAACATACTCATCCCACCATGACAGGCTTGTTCCGGAACCATATCGATAAGTTGCTGTACATCTTCCCTGCGAATCATTATCGTACAGTTCACTCCATTCCAACGTTCCTCTGTCATTATAACGATATGTCCCTGTTTTGACACCATCGTCATATTCATATATTTCCTCAAACATTAAAATGCCATTCTCATAATGATCCAAACTGATCATATTTCCATCGGAATCATATTCGAAATACTCATGTGCATTTTCTACTCCATCGCTATAGGAAGTATATTCAAGCTGTTTACCATCTTCATAGCCAAACTTTCCAATCTGTGCCCCCATACTGTTATACACATCACAGGCTACCGGCACAACAGATTCACGAATTTCATCTATTTTGGACTGTAACAGTTCTGAATCCTTACAGTTTTCATTTCCCTGCTTTAATACCGTCAGTGCCTGTACCGGATCTTCCATTGCAAGATAGGTCTTTGCTTCTAAGAAATATGCTTCCTCATTCTGCGGATCAGATAATATTTCCATATTACAATAGGAAAGTACATCTTCGTATTGTTCATTAAGAAAAGCTTCTTCTGCCAATGCAACGTAATCTTCCTGTGTTTCCTCATCCTGCACTACTGCTTCTTCCTCAACAACATCCTCCGTGGACGCAACAGCTTCCGGCTCTGTCTTTTTGCCCATATTTGAGAATATCATGATAGCCAAACTGAGAACTATAACACCAATACCTGCCAGATAATAATACTTCGCAGGAATTTGTTTTATTTTGTCCATCCATTCCGCCTGAGCACCTTTGGCCGAAACCGTATTTTCTTTTTCAACAAACTCCCTTTTGCTCGCCTCATTATGACTTTCTGCAATCGGAAACTCTGTATTTCCTTTATTGTCATAAAGCAAATGATACAGTTCATTCATATTCTGAATACGTTTTTCAGCAAAAACAGCCATTCCTTTTAGGAGAACTTCTTCTTTGTCCTTGCTGATTGCAACTCCCAGTGAGCTGGGCTTCTGAAGCGCATCATCACGCATACGTTCCATTGCTTCAGGCGGTGTAATACCCGTGATACATTTATAGATCGTTCCGCACAGTGCATATACGTCTGACCAGGGGCCCTGTTTTCCCTTGGTACGATATTGTTCTTCCGGTGCGTATCCCGGTTTGAGCATAACCGATAAGCTTTTTTCTCCCTCTGTTGCATAATCTCTGGCTGCACCCAGATCCAACAATTTAACATTTCCTCCCGGAAGCACCATAATATTGTCGGGGCTGATGTCTCTATGTATCACACCTTGCTCATGCATATGTGCAAGAGAGGAAATTACCGGTCTCATCAAGCCAAGAACCTCCTCTACCGGCAGCTTTCCTCCTCTCTTTTTCAAATGTTCTTTCAGGGTTTCTCCTTCAAGATATTCCATAATGATATAGGCAGTATTGTTCTCCTGAAAGAAGTCTTTAACTCCCACAATACCGGAAAGATTAGAACACCGCGCCAATGTTCTGGCCTCACGGATAAACCCGTCCTTCCATTTCTGGACTGCCTGCATATTCGCACCTGCATAATCAGTCACCATACTTGTAACCGTTCCTTCACGGGTTACAAATCCATTTGGATAGAACTCTTTGATCGCAACTTTCATTTCCAGGTTCAAATCCAGTCCAATATAGGTAATACCGAAGCCGCCCTCTCCCAGTACATTTCCAACCAGATATTTACCTGCCAATATACTATACGGCTTTAAATGATGATACGGCTCATTGTTCTGTTCCGAAGAATTCTGATATCCACAGTAGGGGCATGTCCCCCCTGACTGCGGAAGCTCACTCATACATCCGATACATATCCTGTTGATATCCATATCCTTTTATCCTCTCTACTGTTCTTTTTATTCCCAACTGATACGATATTCGTTAGATCCGATTAACAAAATATCATCCTGATTAATCTGCAATTCACCTACAATCGGGACACCATTTGCAAAAGTTCCGTTCGTTGATCCATCGTCCCGTATAAACACCTGTCCTTCGCGGTAAATTACGGAACAATGCTTGCCTGATAAGGCATTATCCTCTTTCAACGACAACGTACAGCTATCACTTCTGCCAATCGTAACTTCATCTTTTACTGTAAGTTCATACTTTACATCATCAGCAGGACCAATTTTAAACATGGTAAATTGGATCTTTTTCGGATATTTTTTCTTTTGAGGTACACTGGCAGCCTGTCCTGCAACCGGGGCTACCGTAGAAGGGTCGTCTTGTATTGAAAAATCCGATATTGCAATGCGGCTCTCTCCGGCTAAGGAATCACCAACACTATCATCTGATTCATACATTTCATCATCACTTCTTTTATGCATAATAGTAAATACAAAAATTGCTAAAAGAATTATCACAAGAACTACTATGATTCCAATAATGATCTGGGTTGAGTTGTCCTCTTCTTCCGGTTCTTCCTGAACTTCATTGATTTCCGGCTGTTCTTCTGACACACTTATATTTACTTCTGCAACCCGCTGTTTGGCAATTTCAGCCTGCTCTTTTATGCTGCCTGATGGTACAGTAATACTTCCCTTGGCCTTTCCGGTCTTACTTGCAAGCTCAGCCTCTATGTATACCGTGTCATCTCCGACAACCACTTCTGATAAATCAGCCGTCATTATAAGACTGTTTTCCAGTCTGTCCTGTATTTCATCTGCAATGCTCTCATAACTGCCCTCATCTACCTGAGGTGCAAAATGTTCACCGCCTGCTGAATCTCTCGCAAAACTGCCAAGTATCTTTGCGTTCTCTTTATCCGCATCCCTTAATCTTCTGTCTAACAATGCAACTGTAAAAATTGGAACATGGCTCTCTTTAACAATAGCTTCTGCCTCTGTCCTTGTTATCCCAACCTGTCTGTCATCTGCACCATCTGAAAAAATCACCATACATCTTTTTTCATGAACAGAATTCTCCGTTTTTAATACCTCTAACTCCTGCTTTATTGCAGCATATAAATTGGTGTCCTCATTTGTAACAGCAATCCCCTCAATATAGGATAATATCTGTTTTTCATCTTCGCTGAAGCCGCTTGCTTCAATATCATTTCCCAAAACAGCAACGCTAAAGTTATCACCGTTCTTTTTGTTTTTCACAAGCTGTTGCATGATTTCCTTAGCCTGTTCCACTCTTTCTTCGTCCATAGAGCCTGACACATCCAGCATCATTAAATAGGAAACCGGCTCTCCTGTATCTCTGAAGACTTTAATGTCCTCAACATTTACTGTCTGTTTTCCAACTAATAATTTACTTTGTTCTATCGTCGGACAGTATCCTCTCTCCTGATTATGATTTATATATACACTAAGCTTTCCATCCTGCGCCTTGTACTGATCAATGCTAATCCCAAATGTTTCTTCAGCATTTACTTTATTCTGGCATAATGACACTATACAAATGACACTCAACAGAAATGTCAGTATTTTATTAAACCGTCTCTTCTCCCTTTGCACTTTCTACTCCTCCTCAATTTGTATTGCGATTGCTGAATGATTATCATTACCAGCCGGTGCCTGCATATGTACACATTTTCTCATTTCAGAAAGCCATGCTTCTGAATCACCGGACTGTTGTAAGGTTTTTTTCATAACATCTTCCGTAACATATTCCCAGAAGCCATCTGAGCATAGAAGAAAGCTGTTAATTTCATTTGGCACCAGATCCACCACATCTATTTCAACCTTTACTTCTTTATTACCACCCAGGCTTCTTAATAATTTATTACGATCCACATGATGCCGGATTTGATCCATGGTGATCTCTCCGGTAACCACGGCCATTCGGGAAACACTGTGATCAAAAGTGCAAAATTCGCACCTATCATTCACAAACTGATACACCCTGCTGTCACCTACATGTGCTATTATCACTTGTTTCTCTTTTTTCTTATAAAACAGCAGGGCAATCGTCGATTTCATTTTGCAGTCATCTGTCTGTCCGGCAATGATCTGTAGATTAGCCTTCTGACACCATTCTCTGACATTTTCTTTCGTGATATCAGTTACATCTGATTCCTTTAGCTCACTGGTTATTACTTTCACTGCTGTCTGGGAGGCAACCGCACCTCCACCATACCCGCCTAAACCATCTGCCAGAATTGCACAAATGTAATCCTCCGAGCATACTACCTGAATAGAATCCTCATTACACGCTCTTCCGCCACAATCACTATAAGAAGCAACTCTCATGACTTTCTCCTTATTCCTTTATCTCAATAAGCACCGCTGTATAATTATCCTGATTAGGACGATTCTTAGCTTCTATCTGCATCTCAATATGCATCATTGCCCTGCCGGCAGAATACTCCATAGAGCTGAGGATTTCCGCATCTGATAATGTATTATATACGCCATCTGTTATAAGCAGTATCCGGTCGCCTTCAAACAATTCTATTTCTGTCAGATTCTGGTCTATTCTTTCAAGGCAATCTATACCAATATAACTTGTCAGTGCATCTTTCTGAGGATCCTGAAGCGCTTCCTCCATAGTCATTCTTCCATCCTGTACCATCTCTAATAAATCAGCTTCATAATTGTGCTCTTTATTCAGTTGAAAAATCTCTCCATCCCGGATCAGCAGGATTCTGCTATCACCTACTGACGCAAAGAACATCTGATGGTCCATTATATGAACACAGACAATGGTCGAACCACTCTGGCCTTTTGTAATTCCTACAACCTCTTTTACCTGCTCGTTTGCATTTTCAATCATTTCACGCAGTTTTACAGGAATGTTTTCCATTTCATTGGTATCAAAATAGTTCAATGCAGAGATGACCGTTGCCATGCTTGCCCTCTCTCCTCCGGAAAGGCCTCCCATTCCATCAGCCACAACAGCTAATATTCCTTTCTGCTGCACTGTGTCTTCATCGAAATCTGAGATACCAAATGAATCCTGTTGACTTTTCCTCTTTCCCACATTATTCAGCTTTGAAATCGCAATGCCAATTTCTGACGGAATGTTGACAACATATGGTTTCTCCATTCCCAGGTCAACTGTTTTTTCAATATTTTTTATTCTTTTTCCCATTCAAATTTATCTCCACACAAAGGCAAAAACAGAAGCTGCGTCTTTCCGATCATTACTCTGTCATATGCATCCAATGGCACTGTCTGAAAGATCGCCTTATTATTCACTCTCACTATGCTTCTACCATCGCCAGGAGAAAGATAATATTTTTTCTCTTGTGCATCATATGTGATAATTGCCTGATTTTCTCTTGAGATCGTCTCATCCCCCCGCAGGCAGATATCCATCTTCTCACTTCTTCCAATATAATTGTTGTCCGTGTGGATTCTATAGTCACGTCCTCTCTCTTTGCCATCCACACAGATCAGCCATCCGACAACCGGGTCAATTCCGATATCTGTCTGAATCAGTGCAACCGTTCTTCCTTCATCAGCTGCATTGTTAACCGCTTCAAACAAAGGTCTCGTTTTCTCACTCGCAAGCGGCTGGGTAACACCTGCATTTCCAATACCCAGATTATCCATTCCAAGTGCCATTGTCCTGCCAATATCCTCTCCGGTTTTATTGCAGTAAGGACACTCAGCATGCAGCGATGCATCATAATAATGTCCTCTGTCACATTTTCTCATTTCCATTGTTTATTCCCATCCTTCCTGATAATCGTTTTTATTTTGTTAACGTCAATGTTGTTCCGAAAAAGTCAATTGTTAAAACACCATCCTGACTGATCTCATAATGTGCATCATACCCTGCCTGATCATCCACCGTTTTTGATATTCCAGCCCCGACAACCTTAACAGAAACATCTGTATGTAACTCAGCACCTTCGTACTCCCACGCCAGATGAATTATATTATCATCTACAACAGAGTACTCAAACTGAGCATAATCTAATGTACTTCCGTTGTAGGTACCATATGCTTTACCATCCTGAGTAAAAGTGAGTCCATTTGCTACCCTTGACTTGAATACAAATATTTCACTTTTTACAAGAAAATTGTCTATCTGGTTTGAAAGAATGCTCTTGATGTCAAATTCATTCGTTGTCCATGCCCCTGCGATCGTCTGTTCCGGTTCTTCGGTTGTTTCGGTTGCTTCGGTATCCACGCTTGTCATTGCCACATTTCCAGATACAAAATACATTACAAGAAAAATGGCTACAAAGAATGTCACTACTGCAATATATACTTTCTTACCATCGTCACGTTCTTTCGGTTCATTGGTCCGTCTTCCAACGGACAGAAGTTCATTCATATTACCTTCCAGCGTATCCTGTAATGCGATCTTAAAGCGATTTTCAGGGGAGGCCAGATAAAATTCCGTGCCATCCTGCACCGGATATTCTCTTCCAGCCACCAGCTTTGTCCCGTCAGCCAGATATGTTCCATATGTAGAATTCTGATCTATAAGCACATATCCCTGGCCGGATTTGACAATTTGACAATGGCTTCCGCTTATTCCCTCTGTCCCCTCATCATATCTGACACTACACTTATCCCTTCTGCCGAATGTTGCATTTTCTCCCTCAACTGTATATTTCTTTCCTCCTAATTTTCCGGACAATGCATAAATTTCAATACTCTTACCTGACTTACCCTCAAAATTGGCATTAAGACGTTTTTCCTCAGCTTTGGCATTTTCAGCAATGGTATAACATTCTATAACACATTTTCTTGCAACCAGTAAAAACAGTGCCCATGAAAGAATCATCAATAAAATATATCTTCCCTGATATACTTCCAGGAAATTAAATATTGCAACAGCAACATTACTGTCTTCAAATCTGACAAAAAATCCTGTTAAGTCGCACTTCCAAAGCAGTTCCACCAGGTACATTCCAAAAAAGCAAATAATGAAAAGACTGTTTCCCAAATGCTTTATTGATAATCGTTCCTTTCCCTTGGAAAGGGCTAAAGCTCCACCAAAAGTAGCTGTCCATACAATATCAGAACCAAACTGGAATACACATAATAATAATACCTGCGGAATGAATCCATCACTTAACGATAAATATGTAGTATAATTGCAAATCTTCTCTGCCGTTACTATCGCGGAATATCCGGCACCTACTGCTGCACCGATCAAGATTCCATTTAATCCATAGCCTCTGCTCTTTTTCCTCAGGCAGACACAAATCAATAATAATTTAGTTCCACCATAAATGAGCGGAGTTAAATAATCTGAATATTCTATATTTGTTACCGAGATAGCAAAATAAACAATAAAGAAACATGCAATTCCCGAAAACAACATGGTTCCGACACTGTCTAACAATGAAATATTTCTAGGTATATTCATTTCCCAGAAAAATACAAGCATCGTAATCGGTACAACAAACGGTACAACTCCTATCACCAGAGAATTGCCCCAATGTAACATATACTGTGCCAAAAATACCAATACAAAAATAAACAGACCTAAGATACCCATCCTAAAAAAAAGATATGGTGGTTCCCATTCTTTCACCATATCCTTCTCATAAGGAACATGCCCCGGCAATCCGGCCATGATCGTGGTATCACGTTCCTCCTTGCTTCTTGCATCAGCAAAGCCTGATAATAAAGAAGACCATTTGAAATTTTTAATGCTCCCTCTGGCAATATCGTTTAGTTCTCTTCCCATCTTTCGTTCCCCTCATCTTAATAAAAAAGTATTTTTCTTTTCCCCAATATAAAATCCATCTCCAACCTTTAGATATTGAATTTCACCGGGTTTTATTCGATCTCCATTCACTCGATAAGTTCCGCAAGTAGATTTCATATCCATAACTCCAATTCCGGACTTATCCAAAGTAACCTTACAATGTACAGAACTAACACCTTTGGTATCTGCAGGATATACCAGACTACATTTTTCAGAATCTCTGCCGATAACGATTTCGCCATTCACAGGAATCCTTTGTCCTCCAAAGAAACCACCTATTCCTACCAATTCATTTTGACATTCCTCATACAACTGTGCTTCTTCTGTCCTCTTGCTGCCAGTCACATAACAAATTATCGCAATTAATACGATCACGATAATAACGCCGACAATAGCATTCATCTATCTACCTCCATTGCTGTACAAATCATTCACGACTTACGTTTACGAAAGTTGTGAGGCAAAAAAAATATCTGTTATCTCATTTCTTGGAAATTCAAGCGCTTCCGCCATTTCTGCAGCTTCCTTGACCGTCAGCCTTTCCCCGTTCTCATTATTTATCTTACGGTTTAATGTAGAAGGGTTTATTCCTAATTTCTGGGCGAGCATTACCTGGGTCATGCCTTTTCTTTGCATCTGTGCTTTTATTTCTCTTGTATTTACCAATTATTTCACTCCTCTCTTTATCTTGCGTATCCGTAAGTTGTTTTAATAATAGCACTTATTTTTTCTTTGTCAACATATTTATTTACTTTTTCGCAAGTCCAACTTGCATTTTTGCAATTATTGTTATATCATCTACCTAAAGAAAGGAAATACGCATGAATATACAGACCATTATAAAAAACAGGCGACTTGAACTTGAATTGACCATGAAGGACGTTGCGAAGGCTCTTGGTGTTTCCGAAGCCACTGTGTCCCGATATGAAAGTGGAGAAATTCAAAATATGGGCATTGATAAAATAGAAATGCTGGCAAAAGTTTTGCGTTGTTCTCCCGGCTATCTCATGGGTTGGGAAGATTATCCCAATTCAACAATCCAATCCTCTTTAACACATGACGAAGCAGCCCTTCTTGATCTGTATCGATTATTGAACAATACCGGGAAGCAAAAGCTGACAGAACGCGCTGAAGAATTGCTCAATCTCGGATATGTAAAAGATGACATTGAGTTTCATTGACTTCTATGCTTATAATAATATTTACACATGGCGTAAAAGTCAATAAAATATATTAAATTGAACAAGAAAATGCCGTAACCCCTCGAGATTACGGCATTTCAACGTTTTCTTATTGTTTCTTTTTAGAACTTGCGGCAATTTCGTTAGAATTTGCCAGCCTTAGCAGCCTCCTCAATGGAAACTGCAACTGCAACAGTGGCACCAACCATCGGATTGTTACCCATACCGATCAGACCCATCATCTCTACGTGAGCCGGAACGGAAGAAGAACCTGCGAACTGTGCATCAGAGTGCATACGTCCTAAAGTATCTGTGAAACCATAGGAAGCAGGACCTGCAGCCATGTTATCCGGATGAAGTGTACGTCCTGTACCACCGCCGGATGCTACGGAGAAGTACTTCTTACCTGCTTCAAGTCTTTCCTTCTTATAAGTACCTGCTACCGGATGCTGGAATCTTGTAGGGTTGGTAGAGTTACCTGTGATAGATACGTCTACGTTCTCTTTCCACATGATTGCAACACCTTCCGGAACGGAGTTTGCGCCATAGCAGTTAACTTTGGAACGAAGTCCATCGGAGTAAGCTATTCTGTCAATTTCCTTAACTTCGTTTGTATAAGGATCATATTCTGTCTCAACAAATGTAAATCCGTTAATTCTGGAAATAATCTTAGCTGCATCTTTTCCAAGACCATTAAGGATTACTCTTAAAGGTTTCTGACGAACCTTGTTAGCCTTCTCAGCGATACCGATAGCACCTTCTGCTGCTGCGAAGGACTCGTGACCTGCCAGGAATGCGAAGCAGTCTGTCTCTTCCTCAAGCAACATCTTGCCGAGGTTGCCATGTCCAAGACCTACTTTACGTGTATCTGCTACGGAACCGGGAATACAGAATGCCTGAAGTCCCTCACCGATTGCTGCTGCTGCTTCAGATGCCTTCTTGCAGCCTTTCTTGATTGCGATTGCTGCACCTACTGTGTATGCCCAGCAAGCGTTCTCAAAACAGATAGGCTGGATCTTCTTAACCTGCTCGTATACATCCAAGCCAGCATCTTTAGTAATTTTCTCTGCTTCTTCGATAGAAGAAATGCCATAACTGTTTAATACGGAATTGATCTTGTCAATTCTTCTTTCATATGATTCAAATAAAGCCATCTTATCTTTTCCTCCTGTTTATTCTACGCTTACGCGGATTACTCGCATCTAGGATCGATAATCTTAACAGCATCGTCAACACGGCCATACTGTCCACAAGCCTTCTCATAAGCTGTGTTCGGATCATCACCCTTCTTGATGAAGTCTGTCATTTTTCCAAGACTTACGAACTTGTAACCGATAATCTCATCGTTAGCATCCAAAGCGATGCCTGTTACATATCCTTCAGCCATTTCCAGATAACGAGGACCTTTCTTAAGGGTACCATACATAGTACCAACCTGGCTTCTTAAACCTTTTCCTAAATCTTCAAGACCTGCTCCGATCGGAAGTCCTTCCTCGGAGAATGCAGACTGTGTACGACCGTATACAATCTGTAAGAACAGCTCTCTCATAGCTGTATTGATAGCATCACAAACCAAGTCTGTGTTAAGAGCTTCCATAACTGTCAATCCCGGTAAAATCTCTGATGCCATAGCTGCGGAATGTGTCATACCGGAGCATCCGATTGTCTCAACCAATGCTTCCTGAATGATACCTTCCTTAACATTCAATGTCAGCTTACATGCACCCTGCTGAGGAGCACACCAGCCTACACCATGTGTTAAACCGGAAATATCTTTCACTTCTTTTGCCTGAACCCATTTTGCTTCTTCTGGGATAGGAGCACAGCCATGATGAACGCCCTGTGCTACTGTACACATTTCTTCAACTTCTTTTGAATAAATCATGTGATAACTCCTTTCGATTATGTATAAATAATATTTGCTAACAGGTCAGTGAGGCCTGTCATAACCGCTGTTCCTATTTTCTCATATTGTCCAAAAAAAATCTAGCCCCTAGGGCTAGATTTTTGTGAATGTTTGTCAAAAAATACTTTGTACTTTATCCGAGCATCATTCGGTCATTGGCAAATTCGCCGCCGCTGGCCTCCTCAAATTTCTTTAACAGATCAGAGACATGAAGGCTCTTCTTTTCCTCACCACTGACATCATATATGATCTTTCCTTCGTGCATCATGATCAGTCTGTTCCCATGTGCGATCGCATCCTTCATATTATGGGTAACCATCATTGCTGTCAGATGATTCTCGGCTATGATCTTATCGGACAACGCAAGTACCTTTGCCGCCGTCTTAGGATCAAGTGCTGCTGTATGTTCATCCAGAAGCAGAAGCTCCGGCTTTTGCAGGGATGCCATCAAAAGCGTGACTGCCTGTCTCTGTCCACCGGACAAAAGGCCAACCTTGGAGGTTAACCGGTCTTCCAGACCAAGCTCCAGTGTCTCCAGCATCTTTCTGTAATGCTCTCTCTCGGCCTTTGTGACACCCCACTTCAGGGTTCTTCTTTTTCCTCTTCTCGCTGCGATCGCCATGTTCTCCTCAATCGACATGGTAGCCGCTGTTCCGGTCATGGGATCCTGAAAAACTCTTCCGAGGAACTTCGCCCGTTTATGCTCCGGCAGGGCTGTCACATCATTACCTCCGATAACAATCGAACCACTGTCCACGGGCCATACTCCCGCTACAGCATTCAGCGTAGTAGATTTACCGGCACCGTTTCCTCCGATGATCGTGACAAAATCTCCTTCATTCAGCAACAGATTGACTCCGTCAAGCGCAATCTTTTCATTGATGGTTCCCGGATTAAAGGTTTTGTGAACATCTTTGATTTCCAATGCGTATGCCATTATTTTGCCACTCCTTTCTTCTTTCCGTACTTACCCTTGAGATAAGGAATCGACAGGAATACTGCCACTACAATTGCAGAGAACAGTTTCATATCGTCAGAAGGCATCTTGAGCCACAATACAAAGGCAATAACAATATAATACAAAATTGCACCTGCGATAACAGAGATCATGGTATAGGCAAATGCAATCTTCTTACCGGCACACAGCTTGCCAAAAAGGACCTCTCCGATAATAACGGCAGCAAGGCCGATAACGATCGCACCACGTCCCATATTGACATCCGCAGCTCCCTGATACTGTGCATACAATCCACCGCAAAGTCCGACCAGTCCGTTAGAGATCATCAGTGCCAGCACGGTGTGGAAATTTGTATTGATTCCCTGCGCTTTTGCCATGCTCTTGTTGCATCCTGTTGCACGGATCGCCTGTCCCTGCTCCGTTCCGAAATAACAGTACAGAATTCCTACAAGTACAAGACAGCCTGCGATCACACCGCCATAAAATCCAAATTTAGTTCCGGCATCTCCGGAAATATATCGAAGGGAAACTACCAGATGATACTGATCTACATTGATCGCCTGATTCGATTTTCCCATAATGTTCAAGTTAATAGAATATAAAGATATCTGTGTCAAAATACTGGACAGTATCCCGGGTATTCCAAGAGCCGTGTGTAAAAGCCCCGTAACCATACCTGCCAGCATGCCCACTGCAAATGCTGCCAGAAGCGATATCCATGGATTCACTCCTGCACGGATCAGCATAACGGCTGTTGCTCCGCCTGTTGCAAGAGAACCGTCTACCGTCAGATCCGCAAAGTCAAGCAGTCTGAATGTGATATACACGCCAATTGCCATAATTCCCCAGATCAATCCCTGTGCCACCGCTCCCGGCATCGCCCGGAACAACGACAGCGGATTTAATGTCAATAACATCATCTTTTGAAACCTCCATAAAAAAGCCCTGTCTTATACAGGTATTACCTTATATCAATATGGGGATGACTCCTGTCATCCCCATAGATAAACAAATTTTACTCTGTGGCGATTGCTACATAATCTTCCGGAACTTCAATTCCAAGTGCGCTGCAGATTGCTTCGTTATACTCTTTGGTAACCTGCGGAGCATATTTAACATCCATTGTTGTGATATCCGCACCATTTACAAGAATGTCATAAGCCATCTCACCGGCAGTGTAACCAATGTCATAGTAGCTGATAGACAGAGTTGCCACACCACATCCGGCACAAATACCTTCCTCGCCTGCGATGATCGGAACACCAGCCGGCTGTGCTACGTTGTTAATTGTCTCTGTATTTGCTGCCATTGTATTGTCTGTAGGTAGGTAGAGAACATCACAGGACTCTACTGCGCTTGTGACAATGGCCTGGATCTCATTGGAGTCAGCTGCGGAAAATTCTTCCCATGCAACACCGTCAGCATCCAGATAGCTTTCAAACATCTGTGCCTGGTATACGGAGTTAGCCTCTGCGGAACAATAAAGAATACCAACCTTCTTCACATCCGGGAATAATTCCTTGAGCATCTTCTCCTGCTCATCAAGAGGAGCAAGATCAGAAGTTCCGGATACATTGGTTCCGGTCTTTCCTGTCCAGTCAGAAATATCAAGTGCTGTTGCGAAGTCTGTTACGGATGTTCCGAGAATCGGGATCGTGTTGGTTGCAGCAGCGGCAGCCTGTAACGGTGCTGTTGCATTTGCAAGGATCAAGTCTACATCATCTGCAACGAACTGTGTACAGATAGTCGCGCAGTTTGTCTGCTCACCCTGTGCATTCTGAAAATCAAATGTTACGTTTCCTTCTCCAAGTTTCTCTACAAGAGCTGCCTCGAATCCCTCGGTAGCTGCATCCAGAGCTGCATGCTCCAGAAGCTGGCAGATACCAATCTTGTATACCTTGTCAGCTGCTGCGGTGTCTGCTGTCGCATCCGCATTCTCATCACCGGAAGTCTCTTCCGTTGTCTCAGTTGCTGCATCTGCTGTAGTATCTGCGGCATCTGTTGTGTTGTCCGCAGCACTGTCTGAACCGCATCCTGCAAGCATGGAAACAGACATCGCTGTTGCCAGGAGTGTTGCTAAAACTTTCTTTTTCATAATATTCCTCATTTCTGTGCACGATTCTTTGCTCACTGCTTCTTATGCCGGTGCACCTGACATAAGCCTGCTCACACGAGTTAACGCGGTAAAGTGAGCCTGTTTTCTTAAAAAGAATACACGAAAAAGCCGCATCCGTCAACTATCCGATAAAATATTCTGATATATCTATGGCACTAAGTAGCGCAAGACGATTATCTTCCTTACATTCCAGCCAACTTGCACTGCATCTGCTCCAGCAGCGCAGGGAATAGTTAAACATCTCCTCAGAGCATCTGCTGTGCGGATCATGCTTGTCCAGCTTATTCAGAATACAGTTTTCACAGGGACTGTCTCTGTGCTGCAACGCCTTATAGCAGATATCTCCTATTTTGACCTCCGGCGTTTTCATCAGGACCTTCTTATTGATGAAATTGATCGTATAGGCCTCGTTTATAATATAAATATAATGATCCAGATTATCAAAAAGGGCAATCTGTGTCACATAATCCTGCAATCTGTCCACAAGACCGATCCGCAGCACATGTGCTTCCAGAATTCTCAAAAGAGAACGGATCTCTTCCATCTCTCCCTCTGTAAACTCCACCTGTGCATCCTCATGATTTTCAAAGACAATGGCTCCCATGAATTTTCCCTGTTTGGTGATCGGATAATACAGCATACTCCTGATCCCCTCCCGCTGGAGATAATCCCGAAGCTCATCCGCGGTAAGATCATAATCATGAATAATCGCAAAGTTCTTATAAAATTCGTAGAAGACCTCGCTGACAACCTTTCTCAGATCATAGCGCTCCCTGTTCTTTGTACCCGCCTCATAACCGGCCGATGCAAAATTCACAGTGCTCAGATCAGGCAATTCGTCATTCCCACACAGATAAGCTCTGTGGAACTTATATTTGGATGTCATCAGTTCAATTGCAGACTTTAATGCAGACTCCATCTGTTTGTCCTCGAACAGGATCTGCATGACCAGATCTTCGATACTCCGGTTCGTTTCCATGCCTCTATCTGCATTGTATATTGTATCTTTGCGGTTTGCGTGATATACCATCGTAGTTGCCGCATCATAGATCCGGTAGCCGTTTTTGCCATTTGCCTTTGCGGTATACACCGCCTTGTCAGCCTTGTTAAAAAGCTCCTCATAAGCAGTTCCGTGATATGGATAAATGGCCACTCCGATACTGCATGTCACATGGATCATTTCTTCCCCATTGGGAAGATTAAAATCAACCTTCTTTACGACCTTCGTCGCAAGTACATCCGCATTGGAAACGGTATTCAGATTCCTCATATAGACCACAAACTCATCTCCGCCGATTCTTCCCACAATATCGGCTCCCTTGAAGATTGAGGTCAGAACTTCCGCGGTATCGATCAGCACCTTATCTCCCTGTGCATGTCCAAGGAAATCATTGACCGCCTTGAAATTGTCCAGATCAATGATCATCAGCGCATCCAGTCCCCCGGTGCTTTCCGCCATGGCATTCTCGATCAGTTGTACCGTAGCACCCTTATTATACAGTCCTGTCATGGCATCCTTTTCTGCACGAAGCTCCAGATCCAGCTCCCGCAGCTTCTTCTCATGGATATTCAGCATCCTTCCGACAATCCTGGATACATACCCTTCCGTTCCCAGAAGGGAAGTCAGGTTTGCCTGATACCATTTGTAACCGTTGTCAAAACGGTTTGTCCTGAATTCTACGGTATCGTGCTTAGGCGACTTCAAAAGCCCGTCAAACACTTCCCTGTATCGTGCTACATCTTCCCGTGATATTTTTTTGTCAGCGAAACTTTGCAGATAATGATTGAGGATAATATCCCGATCCACGCTGTACCCGGCGGCTGATGTCTTGATGACAAGCACATCCGTCTTGGCATTGTAATCAATGATCTTTTCCCCTTCTGCTTCCGAAAGGATATGTAAACGTTCTGCCTGCTGGCGCAGCTCCTCTTCCACATTTTTGCGCTCTGTGATATCCTGCACCGTTGCGACAATAATAGATTTCTCGCCCTTTCTGTCATACAGGTTTCCCTGCGCATGCAGCCATCTGAGTCCGCCTGTTCCGGTTACGGTTCTGAACTCCACCTCTACCGATCCATTGTCCTGTAACACTTCCTCAACCGCATGTTCAAAGGTTGGCAGATCATCCGGGATCAGGCTCAGACGAATGTTCTTAAAGAACTTCATCCCCTGTGTCCTTGAATAGCCCAGCATTCTGAAAAATCCTTCATTGATATAAAACGGATTGAGATTTCCTCTCTCATACTCCAGAAAACAGACGCCAGTAAGCATATTATCAATCATTGAGTTAAAGTTTTCTGCATTTATTTCTGTTATCATATCACCGTCTCCGATGCTCTCGCTTTTTGTGTCTCTTTGCCGATGTTTCTTTTTACTCTTTGGTTACGGTATCTCCCTGCTTTTTGAAAATACTGTTCGATGGAATAAACCCTCTTACCATGGATGTCGGGTAAACATTGGAATGTCTGCCTATCACAGTTCCCGGATTCAGGACACTGTTACAGCCAACCTCCACCTCATCGCCAAGCATGGCCCCGAACTTTTTCAATCCGGTTTCCATACTATCTTCTCCGGCTCTCACTACCACCAGCGTTTTGTCACTCTTCACATTCGAGGTGATGGAGCCTGCCCCCATATGGGCTTTATAACCTAAAATACTGTCACCCACATAGTTGTAATGCGGAACCTGTACTTTGTTGAAAAGGATCACATTTTTCAGTTCTGTGGAGTTTCCAACCACAGCACCCTTTCCGACAATCGCATTTCCTCTTATAAAGGCGCAATGTCTGACCTCCGCATCCTCATCAATGATCGCCGGGCCGTTGATATAGGCACTCGGATACACCTTTGCTGATTTTGCGATCCATACATTTTCGCCTCTTTTTTCATACTTATCTGCCGGAAGCTTATTTCCCAGTTCAACGATAAAAGCACTGATCTTCGGAAGAATTTCCCACGGATAAACCGCACCCTCAAAAATGTCCGCCGCTATGGTCTCCTCCAGCGAATATAATTCTTTGATTGTCGTAGCCTGTAAACCTTGCATCAATACTCTCCTGCCTTTCCTCTACTCTGAATCGTTACCTCATCATTTATAATACTGTGACATATACTGAAAATTGTGATATAAGGCTGACTGATTGTTAAGCTGTTTTACCGCATTCGTCCGCCTTGTAATAAAATCATCCAGCTTTACCATATATTCTTCTTCGGTAATCTTACCATCCGCCACCAGCGTAAGCCCTTTTTCCCAGCTTGCCGTCAGTCTGGGATCAAGCAACGGCCTGATAGACCCGGCCACCACCTCATAAATCATCTCACCAAGCTGCGTCGGCGTGATGATCTGCGTTTTTTTATTCAGGCTCAGATACTTAATATGTACCAGCTTTTTCAGGATTTCTGCCCGTGTTGCAGAGGTTCCAATACCGCTTCCCTTGATCTGTGAACGAAGCTCTTCGTCCTCGATAAACTGTCCGGCATTTTCCATAGTGAGGATCATTGTACCCGAATTATATCTTTTCGGCGGGGATGTCTCTCCTTCTTTTATCTCCAGCGCCTCAAGTGCCAGTTCGTCTCCCTTTTTCAGTCCCTTTAAAACTTCCATAAAGGAGTTGTCACAGGCTTCCTCCGGCTCCTCTTTCTGTTCATCCTTTTTTTCTGCTTCCCCCTCCGCCTTCTTTCCCGAAAAGGAATACTGCACCGCCTTCAGATAACCCGGCTGTGCCAGAACCTTAAATCCCGATGAAAAAAATTCACCTTTCAGCCGGATTCCCAGACTTACCTTCTGGTAAACAGCTGCTGGATAGAAAATGCTCAGAAAACGTCTTACAATGATCTCATATACCTTTGCCGATGTCGGATGAAGACTGTTCAGACTGCCAAATCCCTGTCCTGTAGGTATGATCGCGTAATGATCCGTTATCTGTTTGTCATTGACATATCTTGTCTTTGCAATGTTCTTATAGCTTTCCTGCTCAAGAACCTCCTGTGCAAGCTCTCGTGCTATGGCATAGCTGCGCAGACCGCTTATATTTTTGTAAATCTCTTTTGCCACCGCGCTTGACAGCACTCTGGCATCTGTACGGGGATAAGTCGTCAGTTTCTTTTCGTATAATTCCTGTACGATCCGCAGGGTTTCATCCGGGCTGATCTTAAACAGCCTCGAACAGTCATTCTGCAGCTCTGCCAGGTTATATAACAGCGGTGGATTTTTGGTCTCCTTCTTTTTTTCCAGCTTTTCGATCACCGGATTCTCCACCGGCTCTCCCTTCAAAAATGCGATAAATTCCTCTGCATTCTTTCTCTCCAGAAAACCGTTGTCCTTGTACAGAAGCGGTGACTGCTCATACCTGCTTCCCTCCACCGCCTTCCACTCACAACTGCATTCATGTCCCTTGATATCTATTTTCGCCTGGATCTTATAAAAAGGAATCTTTACAAAATTCCGGATTTCCCGTTCTCTGTTCACTACAATTCCCAAAACGCAGGTCATCACCCGTCCTACAGAGACAACTGCCTTGTCCGCTTTCAGATAGGATTTGATTGGCGAACTGTACTTAAGTGTAAGCACCCTGGAAAAATTAATTCCCATCAGATAATCTTCTTTTGCCCGCAGATATGCCGCATTAGAAAGATTATCATACGCGGAAAGATCCTTTGCTTCCCGGATTCCTCTTAGGATTTCCTCCTCGGTCTGCGAATCGATCCAGACTCTTTTGCGTGTTTTGCCGTGAACCTGTGCCTGTTGTTCTACCAGCCGGTAGATGTATTCTCCCTCTCTTCCGGAGTCCGTACACACATAGATCGTCTCAACATCTTCCCTGTTCAGCAGAGTGCTGACAATCTGAAACTGCTTCTGTACACTCCCGATCACCTCATATTTGAACTGTGAGGGAATAAACGGAATGGTATCTAATGACCATCTTTTATATTTTTCATCATATACTTCCGGATAGCTCATTGTCACCAGATGTCCCACACACCAGGTCACAATAGCCTCTTCTGACTCCATAAAGCCATCCCGGTTTTTCATGTTATATTTTAAAGCTTTTGCA
This sequence comes from uncultured Lachnospiraceae bacterium, assembly GCA_934385475.1. Taxonomy (GTDB): domain Bacteria; phylum Bacillota; class Clostridia; order Lachnospirales; family Lachnospiraceae; genus UBA3282. Next base: position 19,126 of record CAKRPS010000018.1, read on the forward strand.
AATTCCTTCGCAACACTGGGCTTCTCCGCAATAAACAAATTCTTTCCCATATGCTCCTCGTCAGGTCATATCTGAAATCTGTATCAGTTTCAGATCATTCCTCCCCTTTGCTTCCCGTTGCAGTCTCTCATCAAACTTTGTCGCCGTGAACAAATACACAAAATCTGTCCGGATACGCGCCTTCTTTGCAAGACGCAGCAGTCGTTCATATGCCTCGTAAGTCATCACCTGCTCCTGCCAGTTACATATTCCGGTCAGCGTACTTCCCTTTTCGTCCTGCGCGATCAGATCAATGGTTCCGTTTTTGCCGACCCATTCTCCGATGCTTTCAATCTCAATAGGGAGTTTCTTCCGTTCGCTGCACTGCAGAAGATATTGTCTGCACACACGTTCAAAAGCCTTCTCCGTGTAGGCTCTGAAATCCGGCATAATATAACGGCTATAAAACTCCCCGGGAGACATCGTCATGCATCCGCTCATATTCGGATATAGATACGTAAAATAAAATTCTACCAACGGATGGCAGATCTGATAAACTCCCTTCTGCACATTTTCTCTTCCCTCAGTATCATAAGAAAAGACTTTCTCAACGAGCTCCAGTTCCATCAGGCTCTTTAAGTAGACACTGATCTTAGCCCTGGAAAATCCGGTGTGCAGATACAGATCATTCAGTTTCTTCCTGCCGGATGCAAGAGAAGCCAAAATGGTATTATATACGGCAGGCTCTCTGAGCTGCTCGGTCACAAGCCGCTCGCCCTCTTCAAACAAAAGCTTTGTCCCATCCAGAACATTTCTGCACAGATTCTGCTGAATAGTCAGTTTATCATCAAACTGATCCCATAAACCCGGAAATCCACCGAGAACAGCGTAGGTTTCCACACATTCTTCCACGCGGAAATTGGGAAATCTTTTTTCCATGCATGCAAAAGGAAGTTCCTTTATTTTCAGGAAACCGGAAAGCTCATAGGCCGCCGCTCCGATCTTGGTAACCATGCTGTTTTCTACCCAGCCGATCATGGAACTGCACAGCACCACCATCACACCGTTTTCCTCTTCCTCACGGTGCAGAAAAGAAACCAGCTGATCCATAAATTCATTTCCGGCCTTCACAAGATTTTGGAACTCATCTACCACGAGCACCATTTTCCGGATATTTTCTCCCACCGCATGCTGCAGGATATCAAAGAAGGTGGTCTGCATTTCCTGTGTAACCCCATCTTCCCTCAGCTGTCTGCTCCACTGGTATAACTGCTCCTGTTCCGAACACGCTCCTGCGAAATGGTAATGGCCCGGTTTATCTTTCATGAATTCTTTGACAAGTTCCGTCTTACCGATATTTTTCTGTCCGTATACAACCAGTATCTGACTTCCCTGTCTTTGATAATACTGATTCAGATAACTTAATTCCGATGCTCTCCCAATCAACATATTTTCCTCACACATTAGCTGGTTCTCTCACGCAACAGATTTTCTATCTCATCTGCCGGCATAGGTTTTCCCAGATAGAAGCCTTGAATATTGTCACAGCCTATCCGGTACAGATAATCATACTGCTCCTGCTCCTCCACGCCTTCCGCAATCGTCTCATAGCCCAGTTTTTTGACCATATAGATAATGGATTCTGTGATGATTCTCGTATTTTCATCTGAGATAACCGTATCAATAAAGGATTTGTCAATCTTAAGGGTGTCGATTGGAAGCCCTTTCAGGTATGACAGTGACGAATATCCTGTTCCAAAGTCATCCAAAGATATCTTCACCCCGATATCCTTTAGGATCACCAGCTTGTCCAGAATCTCCTGAAAATCATCGATCAGAATGGACTCTGTAATCTCCAACTCTACCTGATTCGGCTCAACCTTATACTTCTTCATAATGCCAAGCATCTTATCAATAAAATCCGCCTGCTTATACTGGATCGCCGAAATATTAAGGGAGATGATCATCGGATAATGATATTTCTCCTGCCACTGTGAAAACGCCCGCAGGCTCTCTTCCACCACCCAGGTTCCTATCGGCACGATCGTCCCGTTTTTCTCCGCGATCGGAATAAACACAGCCGGACTGATCATCTTGCCCTTTTCATCCTTCCAGCGGATCAGCGCTTCCACACCGCGCAGAGACTTGTCCGTTGTGCGGAACTGTGGCTGAAAGTACATCATAAAGTTCTGTTCAAAAATAGCATCTTTTAATTTGTTCTCTATCGTCACATTCTGAAGAAATTCCTCCAGAATGGCTCCGTCAAAATACTGGATTTTATCCTTTCCGGACTCCTGTGCCTTAAACATAACGATCTCCGCACAGTTAATCAGCTCCAGCGTATTGACCGATGTCTCCGGATATTCAGACACCCCTACGCTGACCGTCAACGATATCTCCTGTCCATTGGAAAGTCTGAAAGGCTTTTTCAGTCTTTCAAAAATAGCCTGATAAATAGATTCTACGCTCCGTGCACCGCAGGGATCATAGATTCCAATACAGTATATATCACTGTTGAAATGGGAAACGATCACATTGTCACTGATAAAATCGTGCAGAAATTGTCCGAATGACTGCACAAGTTCATCACCGCTGACAAGTCCGAGCCCATCATTGATTCTTCTGAAATCATCAAGATCCAGAAACATAACGGCAACCGTCTCGTTTCTCTCGCTTGCCTTCCGTACAAACTCTCCCAGAAGCTTTACGAAATAGTTCCGGTTATAGAGTCCTGTCAATATATCATAATATGCCATATAGGTCAGTTCATCATTCTGCGAGATGATCTTTGTGATATCCTTGAAGCGGATAATCTTATCACTCGGCTGATGAAAGGAGTCATAGATCACATTGACTTCCACTTCGACATACAGCATTTTTTCCTTTAATTTAACTTCAACAACCTGGCTTTTCAACCCTTCCTTATCTATGGAGAGCACCTTTCTCAAGGAAACGGCATACTTCTCCTCCACGCTGTCATATAGCTTGACAATATCTCCCGGATTCTCAATCCGGAAGTCAAAATAATGATCCCAGTTTGCAATTGTTTTGATGCTGTTTTCTTCGTAATTGTAATAGAGAAATGCACTGCTAGATGTCTCGCAGATTAACCGAAGCATTCTCTCATCCTTCTCCAGCTTCTGGTTCATTGCGCTTAACAGATCGACCTGATATCTTAAATCATCCATGTTTTATACCTTATACGGACTTCGGTACAGTAACCACCGAAGTCCGCTCCCCCAAATTATTTCCCCAAAAAGAAACTAAAACTTATTTTTTGGTAATGTAACCCTTTGCCTTTAATGTCTCTGCACAGAGCACCGCACCCCCTGCGGCACCTCTGACCGTATTGTGTGACAGACCTACAAATTTCCAGTCATATACGCTGTCCTCACGGATACGTCCAACACTGATTCCCATACCATTCTCATAATCCACATCCAGCTTTACCTGCGGACGGTTATCCTCTTCCATCACCTGGATAAACTGCTTCGGTGCACTCGGAAGATTAAGCTCCTGCGGAAGTCCCTTGAAGTTTACAAGCTTTTCAACAAGCTGCTCCTTGGTAGGTTTCTTTCTGAACTTTACAAAAACAGCCGCTGTATGGCCATTCAAAACAGGAACGCGGATACACTGACAGGTAATGACAGGCTCTGTTGCCGGCACGATCTGTCCGTTTTCTACCTTACCCCAGATTCTGAGAGGCTCTTTCTCACTCTTCTCCTCTTCACCGCCAATGTAAGGAATTACATTTTCTACCATCTCCGGCCAGTCCTTGAAGGTCTTCCCGGCTCCGGAAATTGCCTGATACGTGGTTGCCACAACCTCATAAGGCTCAAATTCCTTCCATGCCGTAAGCACGGGTGCATAGCTCTGGATTGAACAGTTAGGCTTTACAGCAATGAAGCCTCTTGTTGTTCCGAGACGTTTCTTCTGTGACTCGATCACGTCAAAGTGCTCCGGATTGATCTCCGGAACTACCATCGGAACGTCCGGTGTCCAGCGGTGTGCGCTGTTGTTGGACACTACAGGAGTCTCCGTCTTTGCATACTCTTCCTCAATCTTCTTAATCTCTTCTTTTGTCATATCTACAGCAGAGAATACAAAGTCAACTTCAGAAGCCACCTTCTCTACTTCATTAACATTTTTTACAATTATATTTTTTACAGCTTCCGGCATCGGTGTTGTCATTTTCCATCTGTCACCGACAGCCTCTGCGTAGGTTTTTCCTGCTGATCTCGGACTTGCTGCGATTGTCGTCACCTCAAACCACGGATGATTCTCAAGCAGGGAGATAAATCTCTGTCCAACCATACCTGTTCCACCTAAAATACCTACTTTTAACTTTTCGCTCATTTCTTTTCTCCTCATTCCCTTTCTTTTTATCATAAACCTCGTTCATGATTTACTTATAACTTACAAATCTGTACTGTGCACTTCCTCTCATGATTTGGGAAGGGCAATCACATCTTCGTCCTGCCAGTTCTTTTGCAGATACTCTTTCTGCATCGTAATAACCTTGCGCATTGCCTCCGGTCCGGGTGCACCGATGGTAAGCCTCTTGTTCACACAGGTTTTCAAGCTGATCGCATCGTAAATATCTTCCTCAAACACCGGACTGATCTGCTTCAATTCCTCTATGCTCAGATCATCAATGCTGCATCCCTTATCCAGACAGTACAGAACCAGTTTCCCAATGATTCCATGGGCATCCCGGAAAGGCACTCCTCTTCCAACCAGATAATCTGCCGCATCTGTCGCATTGGTAAAGCCCATCATAGCGCTCTTTTCCATGACATCCTTACGGAATTTCATAGTTCTGATCATTCCCTCAAACAGGGCAAGGCATCCTTTGGCCGTATCGATGGCATCGAAGGTGAGTTCCTTATCCTCCTGCATATCCTTGTTGTAGGCAAGCGGAATTCCCTTCATGGTTGTCAGAATCGAGACAAGCGCTCCATACACTCTTCCGGTTTTGCCTCTTACTAACTCGGCAATATCCGGATTCTTTTTCTGTGGCATAATACTGCTTCCCGTAGAATACGCGTCATCAATCTCCACAAAACGGTACTCGTTTGAGTTCCAGATAATGATTTCCTCGCAGAAACGGCTCAGGTGCATCATGATCGTACACAGTGCCGACAGAAACTCTATGACATAATCTCTGTCCGAGACAGAATCCATACTGTTCAGAGTCGGACCTTCAAAACCGAGCAGTGAAGCTGTATAATTGCGGTCTAACGGATAGGTTGTCCCGGCAAGGGCTCCCGCCCCAAGCGGACAGTAATTCATTCTCCGGTAAATATCCCGCAGTCTTGAGCGGTCTCTTTTGAACATCTCAAAGTAGGCTCCCATATGATGCGCAAGCGTCACCGGCTGTGCCTTTTGAAGATGCGTAAATCCCGGCATATAAGTCTCTAAATTTTCTTCCATAATGTGAAGCAGGGTCTCCAGCAAAGTTTTGACCAGTTCATCCACATAGAGAACTTCCAGTCTGGTATACAGGCGCATGTCAAGCGCCACCTGATCATTACGGCTTCTTCCGGTATGCAGCTTCTTGCCGGCATCCCCGATGCGGTCGATCAGATTCGCTTCCACAAAGCTGTGGATATCCTCATATTCTTCCGTGATCTCAAGCCGTCCCTCCTCGACATCCTGCCGGATTCCGGTAAGCCCTTTCAAAATGGCATCTTTTTCTTCCTTGGTCAGAATTCCCTGTTTGGCGAGCATCACTACATGGGCAATACTTCCCTCTATATCCTGTTTAAAAAATTTACGGTCAAACGAAATGGACGCATTAAAGTTATATACCAGTTGATCTGTCTCTTTTGTAAATCTCCCGCCCCAGAGCTGTGCCATATCATAAACCTCTACTTTCTTTTCTACATGTATTGTATCCATACTTCAAATGTTAAATCTGAATTTGATGATAGCATAAAATCCATTTCTTTTCAATTCAAAACACGTTTTTTACCATATTTCATAAAATACAGTATATCAACCCGGAGTCTGACTGCCATGAAACCCATTCTTTCTTTAGAAGATATATCCTACTCTTATCATAACCTGAAAGGGGAAACGAAAGCCCTGTCTCATATCAGTTTCGACGTAATGCCCGGCGAGTTTCTCTCCATCGTAGGTCCAAGCGGATGCGGAAAGTCTACACTTTTGTCGATTATCTCCGGCCTTCTGGCACCGGAGCAGGGGCAGCTTTTATACAACGGTGTTACTGTCGATTCTGCCCAGGACACACAGGATCTTTGCATCGGCTATATGCTGCAGCGCGATCACCTGTTTGAATGGCGTACCATATATCAGAATGTCCTTCTCGGTCCTGAGCTTCGTCATTCCCTGACACCGGAAACCCGTTCTTATGTCCTGAGCCTCCTGCAGGATTATGGCCTGTACGCGTTCAAGGACAAGAAGCCCTCCGAACTGTCTGGAGGAATGCGCCAACGTGCAGCCCTGATACGGACCATGGCGATCCATCCGAATCTTCTTCTTTTGGATGAGCCCTTCAGTGCACTCGATTTTCAGACACGTCTGACGGTATCTGCCGATATTGCATGTATCATCCGCGAGAAAAAAATGACCGCCATCCTGATCACACACGATCTTTCCGAGGCAATCACATTAGCCGACCGCGTGCTTGTCCTCTCCGGCCGTCCCGCCTTCGTCAAGTGTGAAATGAAAGTTTCCTTCAACGAGACAAGGAAAGACCCTCTTGCCGTACGAAGTACACCCCAATATCAAGCCTATTTTAATCATCTATGGGAGGTTTTATCTGATGGTTCACTCCAAACCCCAAAACAATAACAGCTTTTCCCCAAATCAGCGTGCATATCTTGTCAGACATCACCAGCACCACCACCGGATCAGTTTTGCAAGGCTCCTGCTTCTTGTCTTCTTCTTATCACTCTGGGAAACTGCCGCACGTCTTGCATGGATTGACAGTTTCTTTTTCAGCAGCCCTTCCGCCATTCTCACCTATCTTGCACAGATGCTGCGGGATTACACCTTCTTCACGCACACCGGGATCACACTGCTTGAAACAGTGCTGAGCTTCCTCCTTGTCACTTTCTTCAGTCTGCTGTGTTCTACTCTTCTCTGGTATCAGAAAAGTCTGTCTGAGATCCTGGAACCCTATCTCGTTGTATTGAACTCCCTTCCCAAATCGGCTCTTGCCCCGCTTCTGATCGTATGGCTCGGCACCGGGACCAACACGATCATTGTCGCCGGTATCTCGGTTGCCGTATTTGGCTCCATTATCAGTCTCTACACAGGCTTCTGCCAGGCAGACCCCGAAATGCTCAAACTGATCTATACGCTGGGTGGCAACCGGAGAGACGCTTTCTTTAAGGTCATCTTTCCATCCTCGATTCCTCTGATCCTCAGCAATATGAAGATCAACATCGGACTTTCTCTGGTTGGCGTCATCATCGGTGAATTTCTTGCCGCCCGGAGAGGTCTGGGATACCTGATCATCTATGGATCGCAGGTATTCCAGCTCAACATGGTGATCACCTCTATTTTGATTCTCTGCGCCATCGCCATGTGCTTTTACAAACTGATCCAGAGCCTGGAACATTTTTATCGCAAGAAAATTTAAAAAAACAGACGAAGAAACTCTCAGAGTTTATCTTCGTCTGTTTCCACGTCATTCTTTGTTTTCATCCCACAGGACAGTCTTTCCGCATTTCAGGGATTCTCTGACAAGGATAATTCTTTGATTTTCCGAGCCTTTGAAACGCAGACTGATATTCTTTTTGTCCAGTTGAAATTCTCCGTCCACAAGCACATCCAGATAATTAAGGAACTCCCGCGTTTCACTAAACTGACTGCAAAAAGTATCCAGAACATCCTTTTCAAAGGTATAGCCCGTGTAGCACCAGATACTCTTGTCCGGAAATCTCTTCTTTATCTCTCTCAAAAGTGGCAGCAAGCCTTGCTGATTCACATGCTCTAACGGTTCTCCACCCAGAAGGGTAAGTCCTGTGATATAATCCGGCTCCAGCATGCCAAGGATTCTCTCCTCATCCTCCTTTGTAAAAGGCCGCCCATATTCAAAGTCCCAGGTCATCTCATTAAAGCAGCCTTTGCAATGATGGGTACACCCGCTTACAAAAAGGGATACCCGTACTCCCGGTCCATTTGCAATATCACAATTTTTAACTTCCGAAAAATACATACTATAAATGAAGTACCCTTTCTTTAATCTCCTGTGTACGTCCCTGATTCCAATACTGGGTTCCGATATATCCGCAGGTACGTCTTGCCACATTCATGGTATTCTGGTCAGTATTTCCACAATTGGGGCATTTCCAGATCAGCTTGCCATCGGCATCCTCAACAATCTGTATCTCCCCGTGATAATCACATTTCTGGCAGTAATCACTCTTGGTATTCAGTTCTGCATACATAATATTTTCATAAATATACTGCATTACAGAAAGGACCGCATCCAGATTGTTTTCCATGTTCGGAACTTCAACGTAACTGATCGCCCCACCAGGAGAAAGCTCCTGAAATTGTGCTTCAAATTTCAGCTTATCAAAAGCATTGATCTTCTCTGTCACATGTACATGGTAGCTGTTTGTAATATAATTTTTGTCCGTCACGCCTTCGATGATGCCAAATCGCTTCTGCAAGCACTTGGAAAACTTATAGGTAGTTGACTCTAACGGAGTTCCGTATAAGCTGAAATCAATATTGGTCTCTTCTCTCCATCTCTTGCATGCATCATTCAGGTACTGCATTACCTTTAATGCAAACGGAGTAGCCTCCGGATCTGTATGGGACTTGCCGGTCATATATCTTGTACATTCACAAAGTCCTGCATAACCAAGGGATATCGTGGAATAGCCTCCGTAGAGAAGCTTATCAATCTTCTCTCCCTTCTTCAGTCTTGCAAGCGCCCCATTCTGCCATAAGATCGGGGCCACATCCGAAAGAGTTCCCTTCAGACGATTGTGCCGGCACATCAATGCCCTGTAGCACAATTCCAGCCGCTCGTCCATAAGCTGCCAGAACCTCTCCCTGTCTCTGCCGGATGAACATGCCACATCGACCAGATTCAGTGTTACAACGCCCTGGTTAAACCTTCCATAGAACTTCGGTTTTCCCTCTTCGTCATGGTATACCGTGAGGAAGGAACGGCATCCCATACAGGTATAACAGTTTCCATCCTTTAGTTTCTTCATGATCTTCTCGGAAATATAATCGGGAACCATTCTCTTTGCGGTACATTTTGCCGCAAGTCTTGTCAGGTACCAGTACTTGCTTCCTTCCCGTATATTATCTTCCTCCAGAACATAGATCAGCTTTGGAAATGCCGGTGTGATATAGACACCTTTCTCATTCTTCACACCCTGTATTCTCTGCTTGAGCATCTCCTCTATGATCAGCGCCAGATCATCCCGCAGCTGTCCCTCCGGTACCTCATCGATATACATAAACACCGTGATAAAAGGTGCCTGACCGTTTGTTGTCATCAGTGTGATCACCTGATACTGAATGATCTGCACGCCACGTTTGATCTCATCCCGTACTCTTCGTTCCGCTACCTTGTCAACCTGTTCCTGTGTGATCGTAATGCCGGCCTCTTTCGCCTCATCCCACACTTCTTTGCGGAACTTTTCACGGCTCACCTGCACAAATGGTGCCAGATGTGATAAGGAAATACTCTGTCCTCCATACTGTGAACTGGCAATCTGCGCAATACTCTGTGTTGCAATATTACAGGCTGTGGAGAAGCTCTTCGGTTTATCTATCATCGTCTCACTGACCACAGTTCCGTTCTGGAGCATATCCTCCAGATTGACCAGACAGCAGTTGTGCATATGCTGTGCAAAGTAATCCGCATCATGAAAATGGATGATTCCCTTCTCATGTGCCTCCACAATATCCGGCGGGAGAAGGAATCTTCTGGTAATATCCTTACTCACCTCGCCTGCCATGTAATCTCTCTGCACACTGTTGACTGTCGGATTCTTATTGGAATTCTCCTGCTTTACCTCCTCGTTGTTACACTCCAGAAGGCTGAGGATCTGCTGATCTGTAGAATTGGATTTTCTTACCAACGCTCTTTTATACCGATAGGTAATATAGTTTCTCGCCATATTGTATGCGCGGTATTTCATCAACTGGTTTTCCACCATATCCTGAATCTCTTCTACGCTGGGAGAACGCTTCATATGCTCACAATTATCCGCTACGACCTGGGAAATCTCATCGATTTCCTGCTCTGTCAGCTTTTCCGTATCCTTGACGCTGGCATTTGCCTTTCGGATCGCCGCAATAATCTTTTTAAGATCAAACGTCGCCTCTGCGCCGCTTCTCTTGATAATCTTCATTTCTCAACACCCACCCACTCTTATTTTATATGCACATTATCTATGGTTTTTACCTGCCGTACATACAATATATTGTATCATTCTTCCATAGAGTGTCAAGATACAGACCCGATGAAATTTTACCTAAATTCGCATGGGAAAATTATATAGAATCACAAAGAAAAAAAAGGTAAGACATAAAAACAGCACCCGGCAACCCGAATGCTGTCTATGAAAGCTGGAAAAGGGACTCGAACCCTCGACCTACTGATTACGAATCAGTTGCGCTACCGACTGCGCTATTCCAGCTTGTTTTCACACAAATGATATTATACTGGCATCTTTCTTATTTTGCAAGAGTGAAATTAGATATCTTTTTCATTTTTTTCCACATGAAGATCCAACTGCGGATAAGGGATTGTAATATCCGCTTCGTCCAACGCATATTTGACTTTCTCAGTCAATCTCCATTTTGTTGCCCAGTAATCCTCATTTCTGGTCCAGCACTGGACAAGCAGATTCACACTGCTGTCCCCAAGCTCTGTTACAATGACATTCTTTACCTCATTCTGAAGCACCTTCTCATCCTGCTCCAGAAGCTTCATCAACACAGATCTCGCCGTCCGGATATCCGCATCATACGAAATCCCAACTTTTACCTCAACCCTTCTCTCTGCTTCCATATTCATATTCGTGACGTTGGAATTAGAAAGCGTTCCGTTCGGGACAATGATGATATTTCTTTCATAGGTCTTTAGCTTCGTATAGAAAAGCTGGATTTCTGTGACAAAGCCTTCGTTGCCGGAGCTGTCCTTTATATAATCTCCTACCTTAAAAGGTTTCAGAAGCAGGATCAGAACACCACCCGCAAAATTGGAAAGACTCCCCTGTACGGCAAGACCGATTGCGACACCGGCCGATCCAAGGATTGCTGCCACGCCGGTCGCATCCAGCCCGAAACCGGATGCGATCATAAAGATCAGCAGAATATACAATACCGCTTTGATAAAGGAATCCAGAAACTGTATTACACCCTTGTCAGAATTTCTTCTCTGCAAAGATTTTTTGACAATCTTCCGTATCAGCTTGATAAGCTGCATTCCGATCAGAAATACGATGATCGCCAGTAATACCCTGATTCCAAAGTGAAAAATCTTTTCCGGAAGCTCCTGCAAAAAACTCTGGATCAGTCCTACGTCCACCTGTTCCCCGGTGAGCGTTTCGATTTCAGAAATTGTATTGTCCGTCATCGTTTCACTGTTCATGACTCTTTTCTCCCGCTTTTCTTCTCATGCTTTGCATTCAGCTCTTCGTAATCCTTCGCCGCCTTCTGCGCTTTCTTTTCCAACTCTTCCACGTGCTTCTGCTGGCGTTTTGCCTCATCCGCAGCACGTCTTGCAAGTTCTTTCGCTTCCTCTACCGCACACTTAGCCTGGATTCTCGCTTCCTCTGCCGCCTGTGCAGCGCGTTCAGCCTCCTCCTGGGCAATTCTTCTCTCTTCTGCCTCCCGGAGCCGCTTCTCTTCCTCCAGTCTCTTTCTCTTAATTTCCGCCTTTTCTTCTCTGGTATATACGCAGTAGGAGAAAATACTGAGACTTAAAGGTGCTGCCTTCATCGTGATGGCATAGGGCTTTCCATCCCATTCGCCTTCTGTTGTGTGGCAGACCTCAGCATTTACTCTTCCACTGCCTCCATAGCAGACTGCATCCGTATTGATGATTTCCTGATACTTTCCTTCGTAGGGAACTCCAACCTTGAATGTCTGTTCCACATTTGCAAAATTAGCCACCACAACCAGCATATCTTCTTTTTTGGAAGCCTTACGTAGATAACTCAGCATACACTTTTCCGGGGTGATGCAGTTGATCCACTCAAATCCCTCCCAGGAGGTATCCATCTGATACAGTGCAGGTTTTGACGTATACAGCTTGTTCATGTCCTCGATCAGCCGGTTCAATCCTTTGTTCTCCCCGTTCTCAAGCAGACTCCATTCCACCGGCTGTGTCTCGGCAAATTCATCATATTCACCGATATCCTGTCCCATAAAGATCAGTTTCTTTCCCGGGTGTGTCATATGATATCCATAAGTCAGTCTCATATTGGCGAACTGATCCTTACGTTCACCCGGCATCTTCGCAAGGAGTGTACCCTTTCCATGTACCACTTCATCATGTGAAAGCACCAGCATAAATTTTTCACTGTAGGCATAGATCATGCTGAAAGTGAGATTATTGTGACACCCGGATCTGAAATATGGGTCATTTCGGATGTATTGCAGATAATCATTCATAAATCCCATGTTCCACTTGAGGTCAAATCCAAGGCCGTCATCATCAAGCTCTCCCGTCACCTTCGGCCACGCCGTTAACTCTTCGGCGATCATCAGAACTCCCGTGTTGCGTTTCTTCATAATAGAATTGAGATGCTTCAGGAACTCAACTGCATCCAGGTTCTCATTTCCACCATAAATGTTAGCAATCCATTCTCCGTCTTTCCTTCCGTAGTCCAGATACAGCATGGAAGCAACCGCATCCATCCGGATACCGTCCACATGATATTTTTCTACCCAGTACAGTGCATTGGCGATCAGATAATTCTTGACCTCCGGCCTTCCATAATTATAGATCAGGGTTCCCCAATCCGGGTGACATCCCTGCCGCGGGTCCTGATGTTCATACAGACAGGTACCATCAAATCTGGCAAGTCCCTGTTCATCCTTCGGAAAATGGGCCGGTACCCAGTCCAGAATCACACCAATGCCTGCATTGTGTAGTTCATTCACAAAAAACATAAAGTCATCCGGTGTTCCATATCTGGAAGTAGGCGCATAATACCCAATCACCTGATAGCCCCAGGACGCATCTAACGGATGTTCCATTATTGGCATCAGTTCCACATGGGTATATCCCATACGTTGAACATACTCGATTATAAGCGGTGCGAGTTCTCTGTAATTATAGTATTCTCTTCCATCCTCCGGTTTGGCAAAGGAACCCAGATACAACTCATACACATTGATCGGTTCATCCTGTGCCTGAACCCTTGCTCTGTTCTTCATCCACTTTGCATCATCAAAAGAAAATGAATCCACTCTCCGTACAACCGACGCGGTATCCGGCCTTAACTGTGCTCCGAAGCCGTAGGGATCGGCCTTCATCACCGTAATCCCGCCCTTTGACTTTATTTCGTATTTATAGCAGTCTCCCTCGGAAACATCCGGTACAAAAAGTTCAAAAACACCGGAATTATACAGTCTGTTCATCTGGTTCACTCTTCCGTCCCAGCCGTTAAAATCTCCTACCACGCTGACACGCACGGCATTGGGTGCCCATACTGCAAAGCAGACTCCCTGCACGCCATCAATCGCCATAGGGTGTGCCCCCAGCTTTTCATAGATCGTATAATGAATTCCTGCCTGAAACTTCTCAATATCCGGCTCTGTTATCTGCGGTTTAAAATTATAGCAGTCTTTTTTCTTCTGTAAGGTACCGTCTCCGTACTCTATCACATACTCATAATCAGGCACTGTTTTCCCAGGTAAAAGGACAGCAAAATATCCTTCCTCATCGGCAAGCTCCATCTTGTAGCTCTTATCTTCCTCCTGAAGCTGCAGGCGTACGCTCTTTGCTCCCGGCCAGAATGCCTGTACCAGAACAGAATTTCCCACCACATGTGCTCCCAGAAGTTCCTGCGGTCTGTCTGATTCTGAATATACGATTCCCTCAATTTCCGGCCAGTTCATCAACTTATATATTTTCTTTGTCATATACGAATCCTCTTCTCCATTTCTTTCTAGATCTCGTGGATCAACAGACCACTTCTCAGCTTCGGTTCAAACCATGTGGATTTGGGCGGCATCAGTTTTCCTGCATCCGACACCGCAAAAAGCTCATGGATACTCGTGGGGTACATGGAAAAGGCGACTTTGGCATCCGTCCGTACTCTTCTCTCCAGCTCCTGCATCCCACGGATTCCGCCGACAAAATCGATTCTTTCATCAGTCTTTGGGTCCCCGATTCCCAGAACCGGCTCCAGAAGCGTTCTCTGCAATACTGCAACATCAAGATCCTCTACCGGATCACCGGTGTATATCTCATCCGGCACTGTGAGCCGATACCAGGTCTCTCCCAGGTACATGCCGATCTCTCCCTTTTCATCTGGCTTGCAGGGTCCATCCTCCACCGGTTCTACCTTGAAAATCTCTCTGACTCTCTGTAGAAATTCCTCTTCGCTTAATCCGTTCAGGCTCTTTACCACCCTGTTATAGTCCATGATCATCAGCTGATCATCAGGAAACAGAACAGACAAAAAGTAGTTAAACTCCTCCGTCCCATCGTAATCCGGCTTCTCCGCTCTTCTTTTCTGTGAGACTCTTACTGCAGATGCACAACGGTGGTGGCCATCCGCAATATAAATCGCATCCACCTTTTCAAAGGCTTCCCGGATATGCTGCACAGCATCCTCATCCTCTATTACCCACAGTCTGTGTGTGATACCGTCCTCCGCACAGAAATCATATACCGGCGGCTGCTCCATAGCCTTTTGTACTTCCTTCTCAATCTCTTCCCTTCGTCTGTAAGCCAGAAAGATCGGCCCTGTCTGGGCACTGCAGACATCCACATGTCTGATACGGTCAGCCTCCTTCTCCGCTCTGGTATTCTCATGCTTTCGTATCACACAGTTCTCATAGTCGTCCACTGAGGCGCAGGCTCCGATCCCTACCTGAGATCTTCCATCCATGACAAGCTCATACACATAATATGCCGGCTTCTGTTCCCGGATGAATTCTCCCTCCTCGATCATCCGTGTCAGTATTTCTCTTGCCTTCTCATATACCTCCGGTGCATACATATCATATTCCTCCGGAAACTGTGTCTCCGGTCTGTCTATTCTCAAAAAAGTGTAGGCATCCTCCTTCACCTTTTCATATGCTTCTTTTCTACTGTATACATCATAGGGCAGCGCCGCAATCTGCTTCACCAGCTCTTTGCGGGGTCTGACAGCGCAAAACGGTACGATCTTTGCCATAATTATCCTCATTTCCACACGTATCTCATTACGCATATTCTGTTCAAACTTATCAATACTGTAACGATTACATTTTATCAAAATACACCAACCAGCACAAGACCGGCATAACGATTACAGAACAAAAGGATGCCGCACACAGACGGCATCCTTCTATTCTGTAATGAAATATTATTCTTGTCTTATTTTACAACTCTTACGCGGAACACACCTTCTACAGACTGAAGCTTCTGAATAATCTCAGCTGATGCAGGGGTCTCTATATCCAGCATAGTGTAGGCAACCTCACCTCTTGATTTGTTGGTCATATCAGAGATATTGATTCCGTTGTCACCAAAGCATGCTGTAAATTTCGTAATCATATTTGCAATATTTTTGTGGAAGATTGCTACACGACCTGCCTGTGTGCATACACCCATATCGCACTTCGGATAGTTCACACTGTTGATGATGTTACCATTCTCCAAGTAATCCATCATCTCCTTCACTGCCATCACTGCACAGTTATCCTCAGATTCTTCTGTGGAAGCGCCAAGATGTGGGATTACGATACAGCCATCCTGACCGGCTGTTGTAGCGTTCGGGAAATCCGAAACATATTTGCGGATCTTGCCGGACTTAAGTCCTTCCAGAACTGCCTTCTCATCCATCAGAAGATCTCTTGCAAAGTTCAAAAGAATTACGCCATCCTTCATCTGATCGATCGCTTCTTTGTTGATCATTCCCTTTGTCGCATCCATCAGTGGCACATGGATAGTGATAATATCGCATTCTGCGTAAATATCCTCTACATTGAGCACATGCTTGACATCACGGCTCAGATTCCATGCTGCATCTACAGACACATACGGATCGTATCCGTAAACCTCCATTCCAAGGTGCTTTGCCACGTTTGCAACCTTAACACCGATTGCGCCAAGTCCGATAATACCAAGCTTCTTTCCCTGGATTTCCGTTCCTGCGAAGCTCTTCTTTGCCTTCTCTGCACTCTTTGCGATGTTCTCATCTGCCTGGTTTTCTTTTACCCATTCGATTCCACCCACAACATCACGGGAAGCAAGAAGCATACCTGCGATCACAAGCTCCTTAACACCGTTGGCATTTGCTCCCGGTGTATTGAATACAACAATTCCTTTCTCAGCACATTTGTCAAGCGGAATATTGTTGACACCTGCACCGGCTCTTGCTATGGCAAGCAGGCTGTCCGGCAATTCCATATCGTGCATGGCGGCACTTCTCACCAGAATACCGTCTGCCTCCTTGATATCATCCGTCTTTGCGTACTGCTCACTGAATTTATCGAGTCCAACACCTGCAATCGGATTCAAGCAATGATATTTAAACATCTGTATGTCCTCTTTTCTCTATTTGCTAAACTTTTATTCTTTATACTAATCCTCATTTCTGCGCACGCTCTTTGCGCATATCGAGATTTGTGTCAAGTGTACGCAGACACAAATCTCGCGTGTGAAAAATCTTTCGTATATGGATTTTTCACACTATACTTGCAGCTTACTATTTGTTGTTCTTTTCAAACTCTTTCATAAAGGCTACCAGCTTCTCTACGCCCTCTGTCGGCATCGCATTATAAATACTTGCACGCATGCCGCCAACGGTACGATGTCCCTTCAGGTTCACAAAACCTGCTTCGGTTGCTTCCTTTACAAACTTGGCATCAAGATCAGCATCTCCTGTCACAAACGGAACATTCATGATCGATCTGTCCTCTTTTCTGACAGTTCCCTTGAACATCTCGCTCTCGTCGAGGAAATCATATAAGATCTTGGCTTTCTTCTCGTTGGTTGCCTTCATTGCTTCCAGTCCACCATTCTTCAAAAGCCACTTAAATACCTTGCCACAGATATAGATACCATAGCACGGCGGTGTGTTGTACAGGGAACCATTGTCTGCATGGATCTTATATTTCATCATGGTCGGAGTTCCCGGCAGAACATCGTCTGTCAGAAGATCCTCTCTGATGATCACAACCTGGGTACCTGCCGGTCCTACGTTCTTCTGGACACCAGCATAAACCATTCCGTATTTTGTCACGTCCATCGGCTCTGATAAGAAACAGGAGGAAACATCAGATACCAGGATCTTGCCCTTTGTATCAGGCAGGGTGTGGTATTTTGTACCGTAAATAGTATTGTTCTCACAGATATATACATAATCCATATCCTCTGTTATCGGCAGATCCGAGCAATCCGGGATATAAGAGAATGTCTTATCTGCAGAAGAGGCAAGCTCCACTGCTTCTCCGTAAATCTTAGCCTCTGCAAAGGCTTTCTTTGCCCACTGTCCTGTTATGATATATCCGGCTTTACGATTTTTCATCAGATTCATGGGAACTGACGCGAATATCAGGCTTGCACCACCCTGTAAAAATAATACCTTGTAATTGTCAGGAATATTTAACAGAGTTCTCAGATCAGCTTCTGCTTCTTTGATGATCGCATCATAAGCCTTTGATCGGTGACTCATCTCCATAACGGACATTCCCGTTCCCTTATAGTCTAACATCTCTTCTGCAGCTTCTTTTAAAACTTCCTCCGGCAACACTGCAGGGCCTGCTGAAAAATTGTATACTCTAGCCACTTTCTTCTCCTCCAGTTTTATTAAAAATTTATAAACTAAGAAACATTTTACCTTTTTCAATCGCTTTCGTCAATTATAAACCTTTTATTCTACCGAAAATGTTTAATAAAACATTACCACAGGGGTTCCTACCTCTGCCGTCTCATACAGCTTTTCCATGATATCTCTCGGTGTATTGATGCAGCCGTGGGAGCCGTTGGTCTTATAGATCGTCCCTCCGTATTTGCTCCGCCAGGAGGCATCATGAATCCCGATTCCTCCCTTGACAGGCATCCAGAAATCTACATGGGATGCATATCCAGGCCCTCTCAGGATCCGGTTTGTCTGTTTCAGATACACATAATTCACTCCCTCCGGAGTCCCTCTGCGCAACGATGTATTGCCGGTCACAACCGGAGTCTCAAGCTCCAGTATACCGTCCTTATAGTAATACATCATCTGTTCTCCCATATCGACCTCTATATATGTAGTTCCGATATCATCCTTGCCAAGCTTCCACCCGGTCTGTTCATAAGACGGTTCATGAATTTCTTTTTTCTTTTGTTCAAAGGCCTCTTTCAGATATTTCTTTTCTGCCTTCCTGTCTATCTTATTTCCGTATATACCGCCTTTCACCGTTACCATCCGTCCACTGGTCGCCCGGAACTGCCTCTCAGCGCCCACCGTGTCATATTCGTCTGCAAGACTATCTACAAAATTATCTACGGCCTCTTCCTGAAGCTGCAAGTTCCCCTGTTCGTCCAGCAGAAATTCTCCCTGTTCATCTTTTTCTATCCAGTCACACACCACCGAAGCATCCACCGGAACGGTATCCCCACCAAACTGGTACACAATCCCGCAATCCTGCCAGTCTTCAATTTTGTTCCAGAGTTCCAGTGTTCTTTGCATCTCCTCCGACAGTTCCAGATCATGATAACAGCCTGCCTCCTCAAGAGATAGCTCGCTCTGCGACTCATCTACCGCAAGGCGTGTTGCCTCTCTTGCCTCCTGCACATCCAATACTCCGGTCCGCTCATTGAGAAGTTCGTACCCCTGGTTCGTCTTGATGATCGCAACTCTTCTCTCCTGCTCCGGGATTCCCTCTGCCAAAAAGGGGATTTCATCCAGCACTTCCTCCAGCCTTGCCCCATCGTAAGAGACAACCGGATTCAGTTGTATTTCCTTGCTGTGAAACAGACTCTCCACCCAGACCCATGAGTTTTGCTGCTGCAGGAATATTTCCAAAGCCTTCCCAAAATCATAATCGTAGGAAATATCCCTGGCATCAATGGTATAGGCATTTCCCTCTTTGTCCTTCACCGTAATTCCGGCGTAAGAAAAGGCTGAGGCCAATTCTTCATTGACCTCCTCCACACTTCTTCCTGTACAATAGACTCCATTGATCCATGTTCCGTATTCAAATGCATTACGGTAATATATCGCAAGCCCTGCATAGGTTATCATCAGACTTACCAGAATAATTCCAATGATAACCGCCACCTGCTTTAACATTTTTCTTCTCATCGAACGCTTCCATTCACTTGAGTTTAATTTCTTCCTATGTAGTCAGTGTTAAGCCTGCTCCTGTAAATCCTGCGCGTCAAAGGCTTCGCTGATCGGTGCTCCCGCCGGTACCATAGGGAATACCTTGTCATCCTCCGGTATCCTGCAATCCAGAAGTACCGGTTTGTTCATAGCAAGTGCCTTCTCCATCGCCGGTGCAAATTCTTCCTTTGTTGTCACACGGATTGCCTCACAGCCAAGTCCTTGTGCCACCATACAGAAATCCACACCGTCATCCAGCACGGTCTGGGAATACCGCTTTCCATAGAACAGCGTCTGCCACTGCCTTACCATCCCAAGCACATGATTGTTGATCACTACCTGGATAATCGGGATGTTATAACGGCTGGCTGTCGCAAGCTCGTTCATGTTCATCCGGAAGCAGCCATCTCCCGCAATATTGATGCAGATCTTATCCGGCTGTCCCATCTTTGCTCCAATACAGGCCCCCAGACCATATCCCATAGTTCCAAGTCCTCCCGAAGACAGGAAGGTTCTCGGCATGGAATATTTATAATACTGTGCCGCCCACATCTGATGCTGCCCTACATCTGTCGTAATGATTGCTTTCCCTTCTGTCAGACGATCAATCTCTTCCATGATATATGGACAGGAAAGCTTTGATTCATCATAATTCAGTGGATATTTTTGTTTCAGTTCCTCAACATGCCCCATCCACTCTTTGTGTGTCTGCTGTGGAACTTGACCGTTTAATGCAGTCAGAACCGTCTTCAGATCTCCAACCAGAGATACATCTGTCTTAATATTCTTATTGATCTCTGCCGCATCAATATCAATATGCAGAACCTTTGCGTTTTCTGCAAACTTCTGTGGATTTCCAACAACACGGTCTGAAAACCTCGCGCCCAGTGCGATCAGCAGGTCGCACTCACTGACGCCAAAGTTAGAAGCCTTTGTTCCGTGCATTCCGATCATTCCGGTATAGCGTGGATCATGACCATCAAAGACGCCCTTTCCCATCAGTGTATCGCAGACCGGTGCATCCACCTTATTTGCGAACTCCCGGACCTCCTGATACGCACCGGATATCACAGCTCCACCGCCCACATAGATAAAAGGTTTGGACGCATTTTTTATCAGTTCTGCCGCCAGTTCAAGCTCTGCCGCCGAACAATTCAACTTATATTCTTTCGGCTCCGGCTTCTTTGCCTCATACTCAAAGGTATTTGCCGTCACATCCTTTGTGATGTCAACCAACACTGGTCCCGGTCTTCCGCTTCCCGCAATCTGAAATGCTTTGTGCAGCGTATCTGCCAGAATCCGGATATCCTTCACAATATAATTATGCTTTGTGATCGGCATGGTGACTCCCGCAATATCTACCTCCTGAAAGGAATCCTTGCCGAGTGCGGGAAGATTCACGTTGCAGGTGATCGCAACCACGGGCACAGAATCCATATAAGCTGTCGCTATTCCCGTCACAAGATTGGTTGCTCCCGGACCGCTGGTTGCAAGGCACACGCCAACCTTTCCCGTCGCCCTCGCATATCCATCGGCAGCATGTGCCGCACCCTGTTCATGGGATGTTAAGATATGCTTTATCTCATTACTATGCTTATACAGCGCATCATATACATTCAGGATAGTTCCTCCGGGATAACCGAAGACGGTATCCACACCCTGCTCCTTCAAACATTCCACTACAATTTCCGCACCTGTCAACAACATACCTGTATCCTCCAGCTTTGTATTATTTATTCTTTGGTATCTCCAGAATTGCTCCACGGTTACCGCTTGTAACCATCTCACGGTACCTTGCCAGATAACCACTTGTAACCTTCGGCTCTCTCGGCTGCCATTTTGCCCTTCTCTTGGCCAGTTCTTCATCACTCACCTTGACATCCAGTTTCATATTGGGAATGTCGATGCTGATAATATCGCCTTCTTCCACAAGGGCGATCGGACCGCCAACAGCTGCCTCCGGAGAAACATGACCAATGGACGCTCCTCTGGACGCTCCTGAAAATCTTCCGTCCGTGATAAGAGCCACACTGGAACCAAGTCCCATACCTGCAATCGCCGAGGTCGGATTCAGCATCTCTCTCATGCCCGGACCGCCTTTAGGTCCCTCATAACGTATTACCACAACATCGCCAGCAACAATCTTTCCACCCTTGATTGCCGCGATCGCATCCTCTTCACATTCAAAGACTCTTGCCGGTCCTTCGTGCACCATCATTTCCTCTACCACTGCAGAGCGCTTTACCACACTGCCGTCCGGTGCAAGATTTCCCTTTAAGACAGCCAGTCCACCTGTTTTGCTGTAGGGGTTATCCACTGTCCGGATCACCTCAGGATTACGGTTTACCGCATCCTTGATATTTTCGCCGATCGTGGCTCCTGTCACGGTCATACAATCGGTATGCAGAAGGCCAATGTCCGCCAGTTCCTTCATTACCGCATAAACACCGCCAGCTTCGTTCAGATCCTCCATGTAGGTCGGTCCTGCTGGCGCAAGATGACAGAGATTTGGTGTCTTCCCACTGATCTCATTTGCAAATGAAATATCGAAGTCAAATCCTACCTCATGTGCGATCGCAGGCAGATGAAGCATCGAGTTTGTGGAGCATCCAAGTGCCATATCTACCGTCAATGCATTCAGGATCGCATCCTTTGTCATGATGTCCCGCGGTCTGATATCCTTCCTGAGCATCTCCATAACTGCCATGCCGGCATGCTTAGCCAGTTTGATTCTTTCTGAATAAACCGCAGGAATTGTTCCGTTTCCGCGAAGTCCCATACCGAGAGCCTCGGTCAGACAGTTCATGGAATTTGCCGTATACATACCGGAGCAGGAACCACAGGTAGGACATACTTTTTCCTCAAACTCTCTTAACTCTTCATCGGTCATGATTCCGGCTGCATGGGAACCGACTGCCTCAAACATGGAAGATAAGCTTCTCTTCTGTCCATGTACATGTCCTGCAAGCATAGGGCCGCCCGATACAAATACTGTCGGCACATTGATTCTTGCTGCCGCCATCAAAAGTCCCGGAACATTCTTATCACAGTTCGGCACCATGACAAGGGCATCAAACTGATGAGCAAGAGCCATACACTCCGTCGAGTCTGCGATCAGATCTCTGGTCACCAGGGAATACTTCATGCCGATATGTCCCATGGCAATTCCGTCGCATACTGCTATCGCAGGGAAAACCACGGGTACACCGCCCGCCTCAGCAACGCCAAGTTTAACGGCATTTACGATCTTATCCAGATTCATGTGTCCAGGTACGATTTCATTGTAGGAGCTTACAATACCGACCATTGGTTTTCTCATTTCCTCTTCCGTGAAACCAAGTGCATTGAAAAGACTCCTGTGTGGTGCCTGCTGTACTCCTGTTTTTACATTGTCACTTCTCATGCTCATTCTCCTTATCTCTTTTCTTCATCACCCTGTTGTCCCTCGTGATGCTTATTTTTTATATACCGCAAAGTATTCATTTTCATATATGATCTGACACTCTGCCATAACCTCTCTCAAGAGAGCATCCTCCCTTGTAAGATATAATTTCCATAATTCTGGTGCGTCCTGAGACTGGCCGTATCCATCCTCCCCCAGAAGATATCTGTCAACCACCACACAGTCCGCTTCTCTCAGATCTTTGGTCACCTGCTCCTGCCCTATCCCGTATTGATACAAAAGCAGATACTCCTGGTCGCAGTCTGTCACCGCAATCCGTCCACAGTCCTGTATCTTTACATTCCGGTAAGCTTCGGAAAGCATATCCTCCCGGTTTCCGTAACTCTGCCCACTGTGCAGTAACGAAAGAATACAAAGTACGAATGTCAGAGCGGCGGTTATCGCCTCCATGTACTGCCACCGTATTTTGCTTTCCTTAAAACATTCTCCCAGCTTTCCAAACGTCCAGCCTGCAAGCAAAGCGATCATTGCCCCCGCAAAGGAAAAGACCCGATAATATGGGAGCTTACACTGCACTGCCAGCATTCCGGGCAGCATAATGAGCGATACCAGAAAATATATTCCAAAAAAGTCCGGCTGACGGATCATTCCCTTTACCAGAAAAACACAGCCGATCACTACGACAACTCCCCAGAAGACAGTGCTTCCTCCCAGCGACAGATAGGAAAAATGGATGCCGAACAGGTTGCCGATCCAATCTGCAAACCTTGCCAGGAACCCTTCCCTGCCGACACTCTGGATATAGGGACTTGCCAGCATGTAATTGATGCCTGCTTTCAATGTCGAAAACGGAGCTTTCCGGATTACATCTATATGCCCCATTCCATAATAGTTTCCACCCTCTGCCTTGCACAAAAGATTGGAACCGACAGCAAGCCAGAGCACTCCATAAAGAAATACAGTTCCTGCCGCACTGACAAGGGATGCGAGCACAAGTTTCCAAAGCTTCCGGTATTCTTTTTTGCACAGCAGTGTCAGCCCTCCGGCAACGCACAGAGGAAGCACCATATAGATACTGCTCGGAATCGCCCACAGCGAAAGTAACAGGGAAATTGCCCACACAATATAATTCCACTTTGTATCTTTTTCTGTGATACGAATAAGCTGCAAAATTGCCACAAGATAACAGAACGTTACAAGCGCATAGCCTCTTCCCTGCACGGCAAGCTGATTGACAAGCTGTAATCCCGCAAAGAGAAATACCGGCACTAACGCAAGTGCACCCTTCCGTATCCTCCCCGCAATGCGGTACAGGAGCATCAGGCTGCCAAGGCTGCACAGATAAGATATCCCTCTGAGTGCGAATGCCGAATTACCAAAAATCAGCAGGCACGCCGACAAAACGGAATAGCCCACATGATTGTTCGGCAGCGGCCAGTGGATCGCCGCATAGACCGGTCCCCGGCTGATAAAATAATAATATGTGTAGAGCTCGTCATACCACGGAACGATGCCGAACATCCGAAACGCATAATAAACCGCCATTCCGACAAGAAAAAGGGAGAAAAAAAGCGTAGTCTTATCCGTTTTGCTTAATTTCTCAACCATCAATCAATTCTCTCCGCAAGAATATCACCCATCTGACTGCATCCCACCTGTGTACAGCCCTCCGACATAATATCCACGGTCCGGTAACCGTCCTGCAATGCACTCTGTACAGTCTTTTCTACCGCTGCAGCCTCTTTGTCAAGGTCAAAGCTGTAGCGCAGCATCATTGCCGCTGAAAGAACGGTTGCGATCGGGTTTGCAATATCTTTTCCTGCAATATCAGGAGCCGATCCATGGCTCGGCTCATATAAACCGAACTTGGTGTCATTGAGGGATGCCGAAGCCAGCATACCGATCGATCCCGTCACCATGCTCGCCTCGTCCGACAGAATATCACCGAACATGTTCTCTGTGAGGATCACATCAAACTGTGCCGGATCTTTGACAAGCTGCATTGCACAGTTATCTACCAGCATATGCTCCAGAGTTACCTCCGGATAATCTTTGGCAACCTCCTCAACTACTTTTCTCCAAAGTCTGGATGAATCAAGAACGTTCGCCTTATCCACACTTGTAACCTTTTTACGTCTCTTCATGGCGATATCAAATCCCTTGATTGCAATGCGTCTGATCTCATTTTCGTTGTAGGTCAGGGTATCGATCGCCTTCTGTATTCCATTTTCTGTGATCGTCTTGCGCTCTCCGAAATAGAGTCCGCCGGTCAGCTCACGCATGATCAGCATATCAAATCCGGCATCTGATATCTCCTTTTTCAGCGGACAGGCATCCGCAAGCTCACGATACAGAACAGCCGGTCTCAGATTGGCAAACAGATTCAGTTCCTTTCTGATCTTTAAAAGACCTGCCTCCGGTCTTAATTCCGGGGGAAGCTTATACCATGGAGAAGTTGTCGTGTTTCCTCCGATCGATCCCATCAGTACGGCATCCGCACTCTTTGCTGTCGCTATCGCTTCCTCGGTAAGCGGAACGCCATGCACATCGATGGATGCGCCTCCCATCAGGATATCCGTATAGGCCATCGTATGACCATATTTGCGTCCGACCGCATCCAGAACCTTCTTTGCCTCTCTTACGATCTCCGGTCCAATTCCGTCACCCGGAATACATGTGATTTTTAATTCCATCTTCTCTCCTCTTTTCTGTTATGTTCCGGCCCTGCCAGCCACACTTCTATAAAAAGGCAAGTTCAAATGGACGATGTCCAATTGAACCTGCCTCTCCTGTTTCTGCTCTAAGTCCTGTTCTATTCGGCATCTGCCTTCTCGACCTGTGCAATCGCTGATTTCTGCATCGGGATACGGCAGTTCTTGTTGCTGCCGAACTCTACGATAATGGTATCATCCGTAATATCGATTACGACACCGTAAAATCCGCTTGTTGTCAGGACACAATCTCCTACCTTCATATCCGCGAGCATCGCTGAGACACGCTTCTGTTCCTTCTTCTGCGGTCTTACCATGATAAAATAGATAAATGCTCCAAAAATAACGATATAGGCAATCAGGATCAGACTGCTTCCTGCTGTTCCCGCTGCTGCTTCCGTCAATAAAATGTTGTTCATTGTTTTCTCCTCCAAATTCTTGCTATGCTTTCAATTCTAAAAGTATCATACACAAAACGCGTCATAAAGACAAGCTTTTTCTGCCGGACCGTACTTATCCGTTCTGCATCCCATCCAGTTTCCGCCTCTTGTACGCCGCAAACTCTCCACAGTCCAGAGCATCCCTGATCTCTGTCATCATCGTATTATAGAAATAAAGATTATGCAGAACACAAAGCCGCATGCCGAGCATTTCCTTCGCTTTCAGGAGATGTCTGATATATGCCCTGGAATACCTTCTGCACGCAGGACACTGACACCCCTCCTCTATCGGCCTGTCATCCAGCTCATACTGCGCATTGAAAAGATTGATCTTTCCATGATTTGTATACAGATGTCCATGTCTGCCGTTTCTGGTCGGATATACACAGTCAAAGAAGTCAACACCTCTCTCAACCGCCTCCAGGATATTGGCAGGTGTTCCTACACCCATCAGATAAGTAGGCTTATCCTTTGGCAGATAGGGTGTCGTCTCTTCGATGATATGATACATTTCCTCGTGGCTTTCACCCACCGCCAGACCGCCTATCGCGTAGCCGTCACACTCCATCTCGGAAATGCGTTTCGCATGATCGATCCGGATATCCTTAAAGACTGCTCCCTGGTTGATTCCAAACAGAAGCTGATCTCTGTTGATCGTATCCTCCAGACTGTTGAGCCGTTTCATTTCCTTCTGACACCGCTCCAGCCACCTTGTCGTTCTTGCCACCGAGTTCTCGACATAGCTTCTCTCTGCAACACTGGACGGACACTCATCAAAGGCCATGGCGATCGTAGAGGCCAGATTCGACTGGATCTGCATACTCTCCTCCGGTCCCATAAATATCTTACGTCCATCTATATGAGAGTTAAAATAAACTCCTTCTTCCTTGATCTTACGGAGTCCTGCCAGGGAAAAAACCTGAAATCCACCGGAATCTGTCAGAATCGGCTTGTTCCAGGACATAAACTTATGCAGTCCCCCAAGCTTTTTGATCACCTGATCTCCCGGTCTCACATGCAGATGATAGGTGTTGGATAACTCTACCTGTGTTCCTATCCCTTCCAAATCTTCCGTGGACACTGCTCCTTTAATGGCCGCAACCGTTCCCACATTCATAAACACCGGTGTCTGTACCACTCCGTGCACAGTATGAAATTCTGCACGCTTCGCGCTGCCTTCCTGCTTCAAAATACGATACATGTTTCTGCTTCACTTTCTATTTCTATAACTATCCGTATTACTATAAGTATTTTTCCCAAAATTCTTCCAGACAGATATTATCCCTTGTCATGACATAAGCCGCTTCTGTCCCAACATATCGAAAATGCCACGGTTCAAACTCGATGCTCGTGATATATTCCTTTCCTTTGGGATACCGCAATACAAACCCGTATTCACAGCTATGCTCTGCAAGCCATTTTCCCGCCTCTGTATCCGCAAACCCTTCATCCAGAGAGGTGTATGTATCGCTGAAAATATCGAGTGCGAGCCCCATCTGATGTTCACTTGCTCCCGGGATCGTAACTGCCTGTGAGGCAATTTTATAGGCCTCCATATAGCTCATGCCCTGCCCCATATAAAGCTTAATCTTTTTGTTAAACAGGTTTTCCTGTCTGTCAAGATTTCTGTACGGAGAACAGATTGCGAGGTTTACTCCCTCTTTCTTAGCCGCCTGCAGCATGGCAAGCAGATCATCAATGATCCGTTCATCACACTGCATGCTTCCTGTGATCGTGCCAAGTGTAAACTCATAATCCTCCGGGATGGGATGCTGTTTATTGACCAACACCAGTCTCCAGTCCGAGGAATCAAAACGATACTCTGCATCGTCCGTCGCCACTGCTTCCTCTCCATCAGTCTCTTCCAGCCCCGATTCTGTCTCTTCCTGCAGTTCCTGACTTTCCAGAATATCATCTGCTGTGTAAGTATCGACACCTTCCATATCCTCCTGTCTGGAGCATATGCTTGCTGCTTCCTCTTCTTCACTCAATCCTTCCTGGGAGGGCACCGTCTCTTTCTCCACCGCCAGCACTACGTCAGAATCCTCAATCACGGCACTGTATGTCTCCTGCACCGTGATGAATCCGGTTTTCTCCGCAAAGACTGCAAAAGAAAAGCTGCAGCTGTTCATAAAAAAGAGAACCAACAGGGCAATCGAAGCATATCTCTTTCCATTGCCTGCAAAATACGTAATAACCCAATGACATCCCAGAAGTATCGACATCAATATAAGACACGGATACTTCAACAATTTATGTCGTTTTATAAATTTTCCAAAACCAAATATAACCTTCTCCCGAAACGTCTTCTTCATCTGTTTCCCCTACATCGCCGTATCTTCTGTCCCTGCAAATACTGCGTAACAATAAAATAATAACATACAAAAACAATTTGTACATCTCTTTTTTATGTAAATCTGTCCGTATTGTGTTTTTTTCTGTTTTTTCATTCGTAAATATGCTATAATGAGCCTTGTTTACAACAAACTCGTACAAAATCAGGAAAGGATTTTACCTATATTATGGCTGGTTCATCATTTGGTACTATTTTTCGCATTACAACCTGGGGAGAATCCCACGGCAAAGCATTGGGCGTTGTTGTCGATGGCTGTCCTGCCGGTCTTTCGTTACAGGAGAGCGACGTACAGGCATATTTAAACAGACGCAAACCCGGACAGTCCAAACTTTCCACCCCTCGTAAAGAGGCGGACGCCGTAGAGATTTTATCCGGTGTCTTTGAGGGAAAAACTACCGGTACGCCTATTTCCATGGTAGTACATAATACTTCCCAGCGCTCTGCGGATTACAGTGAAATTGCAAATTACTATCGTCCCGGTCATGCCGACTATACCTTTGACGAAAAATATGGTTTCCGGGATTACCGCGGTGGTGGACGTTCTTCCGGACGGGAAACCATCGGACGGGTTGCCGGCGGTGCCGTAGCGGCTAAATTATTACAGGAGCTGGGAATTCGCATCACTGCTTATACCCAGTCTATCGGTCCTGTCTCCATCACCCCGGAAAGCTTTAACCGGGATGCAATTTTAGAAACTCCCACCTGTATGCCGGACTATGAAGCTTCCGCAAAGGCGGAGGCCTATCTGCAAGACTGTACGCAGGCCTGCGACTCTGCCGGTGGCGTGATTGAATGTATCGTAGACGGCGTGCCTGCCGGTCTTGGTGACCCGGTCTTTGAGAAGCTGGATGCCAATCTCTCCAAAGCCCTGATGTCCATTGGTGCCATCAAAGCCGTAGAAATCGGGGATGGAATCCAGGTAGCCCTGAAAAAAGGTTCCGAGAACAATGACCCCTTCCGTATGGAAAATGGACAGGTTGTAAAAGCTACGAATCATGCCGGTGGGATTCTCGGCGGTATCAGTGACGGTTCCCAGATTGTGCTGCGGGCTTATGTGAAGCCAACCCCATCTATCTTCTCAACCCAGGAGACCGTCAACAAACAGGGCGAAAATATTTCTGTGGAGATCAAAGGTCGGCACGACCCCATCATCGTTCCCCGTGCTGTCGTAGTGGCAGAGTCCATGGTGGCTCTTACCCTGGCAGATGCCCTTTTACTAAATGCGACCGCAAAAGTAGATTCCCTGAAGAAAATCTACACCCCTTAATGATCGTGAATCGCCATAACAAAAAGCCTGCACCGGAACAATCGGCATCTTGAAATCCACTTTCAAAATCTGTTGTTCCTGTGCAGGCTTTTATTCTTGTAAAAAATTTAGAAATTATCTAATAACTCCAGATAAAAATCATTATAGTCCTTCCGGTCTTCCTTCACAAACTGAATGGCTGACTTCGGATGCTGGTTCAAGATTCCTGTCAAAAGATAGGGTACGTCATAACCCCATACCACACCGGATTCCCGAAGCGGCACAATATGTGCC
>CAKRPS010000019.1 GCA_934385475.1 uncultured Lachnospiraceae bacterium
ACAGTTAAAATGGTGGGATTGGTCTGTTGAAAAAATAGCAGCTAATATTCAAGCCATTCAAACAGGCAATCTTGAAGAATTAAATATTATTTACAATTCTTCCGATGCGCCTTGATCTTTTTCATTGCCCAGTCGTAGTGGCTGGAGGTCGTGCTCACAAAGAAAGAACCAAGAACCGTTCCTCCTACAGCCGGAAAAGCCTTTTCAACAAACAGCTGTTCATCAGAAAACCTTTCTGCTCTCTTCATGACTTCCCGGTGCGATTCCTCCAGCATCTTTCGCGCATCCTCCAGAGATGTGTTCTGATGTTTATCAAAGAAAAACTGATTCATCGCACCATAGGTTTTCCATGTATATGGTTTAGGCAGAAATGCCGTCTCTCTGCCTGCCATATTTTCATCCACAAAGTGGATCAGAAGCTGGTGCCACTCATATAGATGGATCAGAACATCCCTGATATTCTTATCCCGCTTCCAGTGTGCTTCTTTTTTCTTCTCATCTGCTGAAAAATCAAACGGTGTACTGAGCTCCTTCTCAGTCATAGAGTCCACCAGCCCGCACAGCTTCTCAAAATTTTCCTGTCCTGCCTTCAATAAGTCTTCCCTGTTTCTTGGTCTCGCCATTATAATCTCCATTTCCAGACGCCTTCTCTGCGTCTTCGTGACATCTCCTTAGTTTCTGCAAACGCTGCCGCGTCTGTTTACTGTCTTAGCATATCACGCCAAACACGACATCTGTATGTCATGTTTAGATGAAAATGTGAAATCTTTTTTTCCTACTCCTTCACCGCCCCGGAGGACAGTCCCTGCACCAGAAATCTGGAAAGGCAGAAATACAACAGAATAATGGGCACCCCGATAAAAACGGACCCGGCAGCAAATCTGGTAAACTTTGTCTCATCCAACGACATCAGCCCGACCGCCACAGTCCAAAGATCCTTGTTTTTCAGAAGGAGACTCGGAAGAATGAAATCACTCCACGGCCATGCAAACTGTGTCAGCATCGTATACACGATGATCGGTTTCGACAGTGGCAATGTCACCTGCCAGAAAATTCTGGGATTGCTCGCCCCGTCGATTCTTGCCGCTTCATAGATCGAGTTACTGATCGTATCAAAATACCCTTTCTGTACAAGATATCCCATCGGTGCTCCTGCCGAATAAATCAGGATCAGGCTCCAAAGCTTATTGATCAGTCCAAAATTTACCATCAAAAGATACACCGCCGTCATTCCCATAAAGCTTGGAAACATGCTCAACACCAATGTGGTTTTCATCAACGGTTTGCGCATCTTAAATTCAAACTTGCTCACCACATAAGCTGTCAGGATCACCAGTACCGTTCCGATCACTGCCGATGTCGATGCCACAAAAAACGTATTTTTGAGCCAGTTCGGATAGTCGTACATCGTTGTATCCGTGAAAAGCTCCTGATATCCCCGCAGGCTGTAGCTGCCCGGGAAAAAGCCATTCAGGTCATAAATCGAACCGCTCTTTGAAAAGGATGCCATCACCAGCCAGACCACCGGAAAAGCAAACACCGCGCAGACGGCAAGTAAGATCACATATGTTAATAAGGTATCTATTACACTGGATTTCTGAATTTTCTTTACTTTCATCGGAATGTATCCTCCTTTTTAAAAGAAGCGCTCCTGACATAGGTTGTCAGAGAAATTGCCGACGTAATCAGAAAGATCAGCAGACTGATCGCCGCCCCGATTCCATAATAATTGTTGTCAATCGACAGGTTATACAACCAGTTGATCAACAGATCCGTGTCGCTTGCGAGAAAATATCCGTCGCAGTACAGTCCGCCCCGCAGGAAATAAAAAATACCAAAATTATTGAAATTCCCCACAAAGCCGGTAATCAGCACCGGTGTCGTCGAGAACACCACAAACGGAAGCGTGATCTTCACAAACTGTTTCCATTTGGAAGCTCCGTCAATACTTGCCGCCTCATACAGATCCGTGTTCATATTGGATAATATTCCGGTTGTCAGAAGCATTGAGGACGGAATCGATATCCAGGCATTGACCAGCAGTCCGATCAGCTTTGCCTTGATCCCCGCATCGATATCCAGAAATCCGATCGCCTGACCACCTCCGGTGGTTATGTAATAATTGATCGGTCCCCCATAGGAAAACATGAATTTAAACGCCAACAGCGTGATAAAGCCGGGCAGGGCATATGCCAGAATCGGAAATGCTCTCCAGAATGTTTTCCCCTTTACGCACTTTTTATTGAGAAGAAGGGCAAGCCCCAGACCTCCGAAATAATTCAGTGCTGTTGCGCATACCGCCCAGACCAGATTCCAGGACAAAATCCGGAAAAAAGTATCCTTCAGTTCCCCCAATATCAGTATCTTCTTAAAATTGTCAAGACCAACCCAGTCTATCAGCTTTGGCGGTACGATATCCCCGCCGTAATTGGTAAAGGCGATCAGGATCATGAAAATGATCGGCAGAACATTGAAAACCGCCACGCCAACCACCGGCAGCGCAAGCGCCACCACATGGAATTTCTTGTCCGTAAAGCTTATGACAGACTGAAAGAATCCCGGTATCTTTTCCTTTCTGCGGATCTTCTCCTCGGTAGCAACCGCATCCCTGAGATTCATGATATAAATGCAGACAAACAGGACGATCACAATAAATGCCAGTATTCCCCTGAGCAGCATCATAACGGAATCGTCCCCTTCAATTCCGAGCCACGCATCTCCCTCCGTCGTTCCAAGGGTAAAGAAGCCGATCACATCCGCAACGCCACCTGCTGTCAGATACCAGACCAATCCCATAAGTACCGCCATATAGAGCAGCCCTTTGATGATCTGCCCCTGCAAAAGCTGCCCAAGACCCATTACCGGAATGGATGCCTTGACACGTCCGGGCGACTTCCACAGCATATGTAAGAAATTTGTTTTTTCCTTCCTGCCTTTCATCGAAACACTTCCTTCCCTGCTTCTCCTACTTATCTGCCAGTGTATAGATTGCATTGTAGATATCCTGATCTGCCTTTTCTAATGCAGACCGGATACTGCCTTCCTCCGTGTATTTCTTCTCTCCCGCAGGACGAAAAGCGTCCTTTGCGAAATCTCCAAGCAGTGTCTGAACCGGTACCCAGATCTGGTCTACTGCCTTGACGGAAGGCATCAGTGTGATCCTCTTCTCTTCCAGGCTCTTGAAAATAACATCTGCCGTACCTCCCATCTGGGCAGCAGCGTCGGATCTGGTCGGTGCAATTCCCAGCATCTTGGCTCTCTTGCAGATCATATCGTAGCTGGTTGCAAAGTTCACAAACTCGATGCAGGCTTCTTTATGCTTTGTATAGGCACTGATTCCATATCCGTTGATTCCGCCCATCACGACAGTATTTACCCAGTCCTGATCCGTCATGGTACTGCTGTCTTTGGACAAATCCCCGTCAGCAGGCATTTTCGCGGGAAGCTCCGTCATTTTGATGTTTTCCTCCGCCTTTTTCTGTGCCTCCTGCTCCGAGAGACCTTCTTTCTCATAATGAAGCTTCAGTTTATCCACAAAGACGGCATAGGTATCCGGCGTGGAAACCGTGCAGAAATACTCTCCTGCCGCAAGCTTCTCATAACGGTTCGTGATGATCGTATCGTCAATACAGCTTTCATTCATCAGTTCTGCAAACTGCATCAGTGCGGAAATGCCCTGCGCAGAATCGCCACCTGCAAAGCCGATATCCTCTGTATTCAGATTGCCCTGGGCATCCTCTCCAAACACATATGCCCCATAGGAAAACAGGAAATTGGAATTCAGATACAGGTTGTTCATCGAAGACATATAGCCATACTGACTGTCCTTATTCGCACTCTCATCACTGTCTCTCAGCTGTTTGGAAAACCGGTACAGGTCATTCCAGTTCTCCAGAAAATCCGCCACCTTATTTCTATTGTTATCCCATTCCTGTTCCCAGTTTTCAGGCATCAGGTCTTCCCGGTAAAATAACATCGGCTCCTGTGCATTCACGGGAACTCCACAGGTATATACCTTGTCTTCCACCTTGAGTTCAAAGGCCTTCCAAGCCTCTTTGGATGTCTTATCATAGCACTCAAAGTCTTCCGGTGTGACCGCCAGCAAATGCTTATCCTCCGCATAGGTCATAAGCTTATCATTGGCCTGGTACAACACATCCGGGCCGTAACCGTAAGGGCCGTTTTCTGCCAGATTGCTATACTCATCCATATTGGCATCCACCGCCTGAATCCCTTTATCCGCATAAGCCTCATTGAAGTCACGGATCAGTTCATCGAGATATCCCTTTTCTTTTGCCGTATCATTTTCCAATATACGGAGCGTGATCACCTCTCCGTCTCCCTTTTCTTCGGATGCCGATCCACATCCGTACAACGGCAGCGCCATCATGGCTGTCAGTCCAAGTATCATCCATCTATTGCATTTCTTCATGATCTGCCCTCCTGTCAGGAAAACTTACTTCTCTTCTAAAAGTCCGTCCGGGTACATTTATGTACAGTGATAATTCTATCTCATCCGTCATTCTTTTTACAACAAGCGTTTCTCCTTCTGCTGTAATCGCAACCTCCGCACCCGCCAGATTATACTGTCTGCGAAGTCCTGTCAGTTCTCGTATCAGTTCTACCGATTCCCCGTATTTTCCTGCCGCATAGCCGTCCCAGTCCATACACTTACGGCAATCCGGGTCATATCCGCCCTCCGTATAAAACTCTGTTCCGTAAAAAATGCAGGGCACTCCCGGAAAACAAAATAAAAGCTGCAAGGCTGCCGCCATCTTTTTCCTGTCACATCCCACCTCAGAAAAGAAACGATGTGTGTCGTGGCTGTCAAGCAGATTCAGCATCATGGCATTGACCGTATCTGTATTCCTTGCAAGAATATCATTCAGCTTCTCTGCCGTCTGCGCCGCATTCATGGTCTCCGTGGCAAAGTAGTCCAGACACGCTTTGGTAAATGCATAATTCATAATGCTGTCGTACTGGTCCCCCCTGAGGTAGTTGCTGGCATCATGCCAGTTTTCTCCGATAATGATGCATTCCGGATTACAACCCTTTATAGCCTTCCGGAAGGCACGCCACAGATCATGGCTGACCTCGTCCGACACATCCAGCCGCCACCCGTCAATGCCATATTTTTCGACATAATAGCAGCCTATCTCACACAGATATTTCTGGACATCCGGGTTCGATGTGTTAAATTTGGGCATGTATGCACAGGATGCAAACATTTCATAATTCCCGGCTGCCTTCTCCGGTCTGTCTCCATAGATGATAAACCAGTCATAGAAGGGAGACTGCTTCCCATTCTTTACAACATCCTGAAACTGCTCCAGTTCCTCACTGCAATGGTTAAACACAGCATCCAGAACAATCCTGATTTTCCTTTCATGGGCTTTCTCTATCAGTTCCCGCAGATCTTCATTTGTTCCAAACTGTCTGTCCACCTGCATATAATCGCTGATATCATACTTGTGGTTCGACTTTGACTGAAAAACAGGCGTCAGATAAATGGTGTTGACACCAAGCCCTTCTATATAGTCAAGCTTCTCTATGATTCCTCGAAGGTCTCCCCCCGCAAAGGTTGTCGGTGTCGGCTTATCTCCCCACTTGCAGTTTACATAAGATTTATCTGCTGTTTTATCCCCCGCACAAAAACGATCTACAAAAATCTGATAAAATACGGCGTGATCGACCCAGTCCACCTTATGCAGGATATCCGCTTCATTAATATAAGGATACTGAAAAAAGTTATAGTATCCAAGCGAATAATCGTAGCTCTCTGTCAGTCCATCCTCCGAAAAAAAATACCAACGGTCACCTTTCCGGAGATAAAAGACATAGCCAATCCTGGTATCCTCCAGCTCCAGTGTCACAGAATAGTAATCATACAGCCTGCCCACAAATTTTTTAGTCATCTGCTTTCGGTACTGATTCTCGGCGATCCGGTATTTACTTTCATAGATTACCCACACTTCCGAGAGATCATCTTTAGCTGAACGAAACCGGAGCGTAATGCTCTTTGGTCCGACGGGAAAGCAGTAGGCAGAGTCCGGCATGTGGAATAGTGCATGTTTGTTCATTGTCCGTTCTCCTTTTCCTATAGCCGCACGGTTACTTTGTGATGGTAATGGTGTTCTCTGTAAGATCAACTATAAAGGTATAGGTTCCGTCCTCTGCAACCTTGACATTGTACGCATCTTCCAAAAGGGCCTTTGAGGCATCATCGACCACGTTTTCAGCCTTCAGTCCAAGTTCGGTATCCGTATCTCCTTCATAGATGGAAAAATACAGTTCGGTGCCCGCTGCAATCTCCATGGTTATCTCATATACCCCATCAGAAACCTTCTCCAGATCCTTCAGCTCGGACCAGTCCTCAACCCAGCTTCCCTTTACCTTCACACCGGTATTGTCTTTCACTTCATAAGCAGCCTCCTCGGCCGGTGCTTCCTCAGCCTCCGCTGCATCTCCATTTCTGACGATGGTAATCGCATCCTGTGCCTCATCATCCGGATTGGTTGTCAGCGTAATGGTATAATTGCCATCTGCTGTCACGTTGATATTGCTGGTATTATCATTTCCGGAAAGTCCACCTCCATTGGCGATCTGACTTTCATCATACTCCTTCACATAGCCAAATCCCTTCTGTCCATCCCAGTTCCAGTCATGGATGATCTGGAACTGATCTCCTTCATACAGATCGATCGTCACTGCAAACTCATTGACTGCATTTCCGGTTGCCACCAGTTGGAATTGCTCTTTTGTAGCGTCGTCCACATCGGCTGCCCAGTTTGTCAGGGCAAGCGGACCTGCCGCAGAGGTTCCGACAACGTACCATGCTCTTGTATCCTCCGCCATATCATCGGACTGGAAATATCCGTAAAGAGTGGTGTCCTCCGTAAAAGTGGCTGTTGTCAGATCCATCAAAGACGCTTCAAGATAGGTAGGTGTCCCATACCAGCCAAGGAAATCGGCATCCTCTGCATTTTCATAGGAAGCATACGCTGCCGCATCCAATACCTGACCCGCCTCTGCTTCTGCACTGCCAAGTGTCTCCTCTCCGTTCATAAAGGTAACTGTCACCTTCTCGGCTTCTTTGGAAGCACCACAGCCCGTCATTGCTGCTGCCATTGTCAGGCAGACCACTGTTGCAACGATCTTTTTAAATTTCTTTTTCATCATAACCCTCCATCCAATTTACATGTTTCATTTCCGTTTAATTTAACCGTTTAACTTAACCGGTTAAATTGATAATAGCAAACCCTCTTTTTTTTGTCAATATCCTATTGACATTTAATTTTCGGCAAGATTATACTTGAAACAATTCAAACGTCAAATGGGAGAACAGCATGAGCAAAAAAGTGACTATCAGAGATGTGGCCAAAGAGGCTGGAGTATCCGTTGCAACGGTCTCCTATATTATGAATGATCGCAAAGATGTCAAAATCAGCGCTGAAACCAGAAAAAAAGTCTTGCAGATTGCTAACCTGCTTGACTATACTCCAAGTTCTGCTGCCAAAAGTCTGGCAACGGGGCGCAACAATATCATCGGTGTCTCCTACCGTCTGGGCAGTTCTCCCTCCCGCAACCTGGAAATCACAGATTTTATCAATCTGCTGATCGAACGGTTGAACCGCATGCACTACGATATTCTTTTTCTGCCGATCAACCCGGAGCAGGATACGCTGGCTATCCGCCGCAATATTGACGGCATTATCGCTGTAGATCTGTCCGGCGAGGAGTTTAAGAGATTTTCGGACAGTTATCTGGTGCCTATCATCGCAGTGGATATGATTCTGCACGATAATTTGTTTTATCAGGTGTATACAAAGCTTCCGGCAGCAATCGACCGCTATCTGACCCAGAACCCGGATTCCCTGCTTGTCATGGAACCCTTTGGGAACGAACAGTATATGGACTATATTGTCTCTGCCGTGAAGCCGGAGAGACTGTGTATTCTCTCGGACTGTCATCCGGATACCCTGCGCTCCCTGAAAAATAAAAACCTGCTGGTCATCGGCACCTATCTGGCCCTGATGCTCCGTCCCTATACAGACCACGCCGCTATGACCGTCATCACCTCCAATGCTTACAGCCATATGCTGCCGGAATCCACAACCATTCTGGAAAACGACACATCAAAAAAGGCCAATGTCGCCATCAACCTTCTGTTGAATGCCATTGACCGTAAATTTGATGTCAATCATATTTATGAGATTAACATTCAGGATACCCCTTGCTGCTGATACCTTTCTTTCAGCAGCTTTTTCATCCTGAACGCCTTAATTCACCCTACAGCGTCACGCTATAGCTGCTTGCATAGATTTTCTTTAACTCAGAATTATAGTTAAATTCTTCTCCCATACAGAATTCCTTCGACCAGGTCATATAATACGCCCACGGAATATGGCTCTTGCTGAGCAGATCAATATCCGGCAAAATTCCAACCTCCGTCAGGGCGGCAACCTTCGTTGACTTCGTGTTCTTCAGCAATTCCTGATATTCTGCCGCATAATCGGTCACAGTGTGTGCCTTCACGTAGACATCCCAGCCAATGACATCCACATACTCATCCCCGGGATAGCCCTCTTTCGCCGGGCAGCTCCATACCCAAAGCAGATGATCCAGATGCAGCTTATCTGTATAGTAATGATACATCAGACGATACAGATCACGTGCAACCTCAGGTCCCTTCGAGCCCCACCAGAACCAGGTTCCCTCTGATTCATGCAAAGGCCTCCATAGAATCGGTATTTTTCTCTCCTGAAATTTTCTGAGCTCTACCGCAATCTGATCCAGATCATGGAAAAAGGCCTCTCTCTCCGGAGTTCCCTCTTTCAGAACCTGCTCCGGATCAAAGTCCGTATGTTCCGTATAAAAACTTTTGTCCTTGCCACCGATCGGTGAAAACCAGTGAAAACAGAAGCTGACGATTCCCTTAGTCTCCGTTGCCCATTTCAACGCTGCTTCGACCGTCTCCCTGTTCTCCTCCACCTCTTTCATACATTCCGGTGAAGTGATCTCATAATTAATGTTCGGTGAATAGGCCAGAAGTTCAAAGCCCTGTAGTTTCGGCCTTCTCCCTGTTAATTCACAGATATGATCTGCCTCCTCCATCGGCACCGTCTGGGTGTGCTGACCGGTAATGATCTGCTTTCCGGCTGTCTCATAGAGATCATTCAGCAATGCGACCGCTTCCGGTGTCGCCTGTGCATTTACTGGTTTCATGGTGTATCCTCCCGATTTTCCGTTCTTTCCTGCGTTCCTGTTTTCGCGATATTTGGCTCATCATATCATACTTTTCAGGCAATGCCTACTACTGTTTGCAAGATTTCCCAAAATACCGGAATCAGGATAGCCGGAAGAAGATTTCCCACCTTGATCTTCTTGCCGAAAATCAGATTATAGCCGACACAGATTACCAGGGAGGCTGTAACAAACCCTTCCACAAACATACAGTTGTTATCTGCCTTGGCAAGATGCTGCAGCCTGATCCCGAGGTGATCCAGCCGCAGTTTAATATCAATACACTCGCCAAGAAGGCCGCCTATGACAAGGGAAAAGACCAGAAGCATTGTGTTCTGTGTCTCGACTCCTCCATCGACGACCTTCAAAAGACCTGCGAGTGTACCGGCAATTCCGATAAACATTGTCGCCAGTCCACATGCCTGTATCAAAATATCCTGAAAACGCTGCTTTAACCCGGTGCGGATCAGCATGCCAACCATGCTTCCCGCAACTACCGCAGCTACATTGATAATTGTTCCTAATCCTCTCATAACAGCCCTCACTTTACATTCCGGCCAACATCCCGGCAAAATGCGTCACAAGCGCTGCCACCCATGCAATGGCACACTGCCAGAATACTACTGCAACCGCCCATTTTGCGCCCAATTCTCTCTTTACAGACGCGATCGCTGCCACGCAGGGCGTGTACAGCAGACTGAATACCAGCAGAGAAGCCGCCGACAAAGGTGTCAACACCGCTGCTATATTACCACCAAACAGGATCTCCATGGTGGATACCACACTTTCCTTTGCCATAAAGCCACTGATCAGTGCTGTGCAGATTCGCCAGTCACCAAGCCCCACCGGCCGGAATATGGGCACGAGCACCCCTGACACCATAGCCAGCATGCTTTCCGCAGAATCCTCCACCATATTGAGGTGCAGATCGAAGCTCTGCAGGAACCATACCACAATTGTTGCAATCAGAATAACCGAAAATGCTCTCTGCAGAAAATCCTTTGCCTTCTCCCAGAGAAGCTGCAGTACATTTTTGGCTCCGGGCAGTCTGTAATTCGGAAGTTCCATCACAAAGGGCACCGGCTCTCCTCTGAACAATGTTCCCCGGTACAAAAGCGCAATCAGAATTCCTACCAGAATCCCAAGAACATAAAGTCCTGCCATGATAAGGCCGCCTTTTTTCGGGAAGAATACACTGACAAAAAATGAATAAATCGGCAGCTTTGCTGTACAGCTCATAAACGGTGTTAACAGAATTGTCATTTTCCGGTCTCTTTCACTGGTAAGGGTTCTTGTCGCCATGACCGCCGGCACCGTACAGCCGAAACCAATCAGCATCGGAACGATACTCCTGCCCGAAAGGCCGATCTTTCTCAGCAGTTTATCCATCACAAAGGCCACACGCGCTATATAACCACTGTCCTCCATCAAAGACAGGAAGAAAAACAGTGTGACAATAATCGGAAGAAAACTCAGCACACTTCCCACACCTGTAAAAATACCATCGATCACCAGACTATGTACCACATCGTTGACATTCGCCGCTGTGAGCGCTGCGTCCGTCAGTGCAGCCAGCTTATCGATCAGACTCTCAAGCAATCCCTGCAGCCACGCCCCGATCACATTAAAGGTCAGATAAAATACAAGCACCATAATACCGATAAAGCAGGGGATCGCCGTATATTTTCCGGTCAGTATCCGGTCAATCTTTTCACTGCGCACTCTCTCCCGGCTCTCCTTAGGCTTTGTCACTGTCTGCTCACACAGCCGCTCAATAAAATCAAAACGCATATCAGCGATTGCTGCGCTGCGGTCCAGTCCACGCTCCGTCTCCATCTGTTTTACAATATGCTCCACCATCTCCATCTCATTTTCATCAAGCTTGAGCTGATCCAGAATCAGATGGTCTCCCTCGATGGCCTTGGTAGCAGCAAATCGAACCGGTATCCCGGCCTCCTGCGCATGATCCTCTATCAGATGGATCACTGCGTGAATACAGCGGTGAACCGCGCCGTTATGATCATTTTTATCACAAAAGTCCTGTTTCAGGGGGCGTTCCTGGTATTTCGCAATATGGACAGCATGCCTGATCAGCTCGTCCACGCCTTCATTTTTGGCCGCAGAAATCGGAATCACCGGTACACCAAGGAGTGCCTCCATCGCATTTACATCGATAGCCCCCTGATTTCCTACCACCTCATCCATCATATTCAGTGCCACAACCATTGGTATATCCATTTCCAGAAGCTGCATCGTCAGATACAGGTTTCTTTCTATGTTGGTGGCATCCACAATATTGATAATTGCTCGTGGCTTTTCATCGAGGACAAAGTTACGCGACACAATCTCTTCATTACTGTAAGGCGACATGGAGTAGATTCCCGGCAGATCTGTCACCTTCGTATTCTGATTTCCCTTGATGACACCATCCTTGCGGTCTACTGTCACCCCCGGGAAATTCCCCACATGCTGATTTGACCCTGTAAGCTGGTTAAAGAGAGTTGTCTTTCCACAGTTCTGATTTCCCACCAATGCGTAAGTCAGTATTGTTCCCTCCGGCAACGGATTCTCATCCTCCTTAGAATGATATCTGCCTTCTTCTCCAAGTCCCGGATGTTCGGTGTCCCTTATGTGGTCAATTCCTTCATGGCTTCTTGTCCGTTGATGGATCGGTTCGATCTCAATCTGATCCGCCTCTGCAAGCCGGAGCGTCAGTTCATAGCCATGAATCTGTAATTCCATCGGATCTCCCATCGGTGCCAGCTTGATCACTGTCACTTCTGCCCCCGGAATCATTCCCATATCAAGGAAATGCTGCCGCAGTGCTCCCTCGCCACCTACTGTTTTAATGGCAGCGCTTTTTCCTATTTCCAATTCTTTTAATGTCATAGTCTGTTCCTCTTTGTATTTTCTTCTGTATTTGCTGAATGGTTATCTATACATGATTAATTTGAAACTCATAATTGGTATCGTAGGTTCTGACAAGCAGCTTATCTCCACATTTCACAATATACTCCGGTGCACTGTTGACCGGAATCTCGTCCATCACCTTACCGTTCCGGATATCCACAATCTTCAGGTAATCATCCTCCTGTGTGAAGCCATAGCCGCATATAAGATAATCGCCTGCAACCGCAAAGGAACGGGCATTGCAGGTCAGCGGCTCCGTCCTCCAGAGCACCTGATCTGTTTTCAGATCGATCGCTGTAATATAGGCAGTGTGCGGGCAGGACTCCGCATAGGTATAATGTCCGGTTGCCACATACAGAATATCGTTCTGCACAGCCG
This sequence comes from uncultured Lachnospiraceae bacterium, assembly GCA_934385475.1. Lineage (GTDB taxonomy): Bacteria > Bacillota > Clostridia > Lachnospirales > Lachnospiraceae > UBA3282. The sequence continues at coordinate 12,532 of CAKRPS010000019.1, forward strand.
CATACAGAATATTCTGGTCAATATAGTCATAATCTTTTTCCAGATACTCATCCGCATACTGGTAGCATGTGAAATCGTAAGTGATCGTCTCTGAGTTATCAACCGCCGTCAGCGTGAGATAAGGCGTATTGTCCATATTGTAGCCAACGTCGTATTGATATGCATCATCTGTATAAGGAAAGCCCGGTCTTTCTATCCCATTTTCCGCCAGCCACTCTTCATTGTCAATGATCTCGTTGGGCTCCTCCTTCACTTTCTCGAGCTGCAACGTCAACGGTTTCTCCTCCGTGTCAACACCCTCTGCCGTGTAGTAGGTCCACGACGGCTCCTCCAGGATCACATACCTTCCGGATGCCTGATCCTCCTCTTCCATCCATGAAATATCATAGCTTGAAAATCCGTACTCATCCGGCTTCACATACAGGGCATAGAATGGCAGCTCCGTATCCTCTGTCTGCGACAGATCATAATAGCCAACCCACGTCAGGAATTCCTCTGAAAGTCCCTCTAGCGGAGTTCCCGGCAGATAGAGCAGAATCTCCTGCGCGTTCTCCAGTCCATAGGGTTCCTCATAACAGTATTTTGTCTCATCAGCAATTTCACTCGTACCCGGCTCTTTGGCATAGGTTATCTCCTCGATCTGCATCGAGTAGCTGTGATCATCCACCTGCACCGGCTCTGTCATCCTGCCGTCGAACTCACACAGATACATCGTTCCTGCCGGATATCCCTCTCCGGTAACTCCCATGTCGGAATCATGAAAAGCACCATGAAAGGTTCCATCCTCATTTATCTGCAAAAAGGTGCTCCATCCCCCGGCTCCGCTTGAGAAATCAAACTCCAGATCCTTCACTTCACTGAAAATACCTGAGGTTCCTTCTGTCGCCTCCTCAGGTTCCGTTCCCTCTTCTCCGGCATCCTCCCGGGACTCCTCTATCTCTCCCGGTTCCGTCTCTGCAAAAGCTTCCGCACTCTCCGTTTCCTGTACACTTTCTTTACTGCCACAACCTGTCACACCTGCTGCCGCCATGAGCACGCACAGCATCCATATTCTTTTTTTCATACTCCTGTTTTCAAATGCCTTTCTTTATTCTGTCCGCAGTACTTTTTCAATTTCCTGCACGGCCGGCATGACACTTAACGCTCCCTTTCGCGTAGTGATCACAGAAGCTGCCGCATTGGCAAACCGAAGCATCTCCTCCAGTTTTTCGTTTGTCAGCTCCTCCAGACCGTTTTCCAGAACATAGTGTAACACACATCCGAAGAAAGTGTCACCCGCACCTGTCGTATCAACCGTAGTTTTTTGTAAAAAGGCGTCTGCCCGTACCTCTTCCCCTTTATAAAAGGCGATGCTTCCCTCTTTTCCGAGCGTGAGGAGCAGCAGGGGAACCTGATACTCACATACAAGCCGCCTTGCCCCTTTCAGGACGTCCTTCTCCCCGGTGAGAAATTCCACTTCATTGTCCGCGATCTTGAGAATATCACATACATGCATCCCAAACTCCATCTTGTCGCGTGCCCGCTCCGGAGAATCCCACAAAAGCTCACGGAGATTCGGATCAAAGGAGATCAGTGCTCCACTCTCCTTAGCAACGTGTACCGCATATTTCGTCGCATTCTCCACGGTCTCATGTGTCATCGACAGGGTTCCGAAATGAAATATACGCGTGCTGCGAAGCAGTTCTTCCCTGATCTCTTCTTTCCGGAGCATCATATCGGCTCCCGGATTGCGGTAGAACGAAAAGGACCGGTCGCCATCCTCCTGATTCTGAACGAATGCCAGTGTTGTCCGCACCTCCTCATCCACCACAAGTCCGTCCATGCAGATGCCCGCCAGCTCTGCCTTTGTCCGCAGCATCTCCCCCAGCAGATCCTTACCGATCTTTCCGATAAATGCAGTCTTGTGCCCCAGCCTTTGCAGCATGGAGAGTACATTGCACGGAGCCCCTCCGGGATTCGCCTCAAACAATACATTTCCCTGTGGACTTCTCCCATTGTCCGTGAAATCCACAAGCAGCTCTCCCAACGCTACCACATCAAATTTCTCTGTCATCTCGTTTCCTCCCTTTCCGCTAAGTTGTTCCTCGCACTACCAGAGTGGTCGGCAAGATCGTCCGTCTTGGCACCGGTTTATTTTCCCTTGCCTCAGTGAGCAGCTTCACCGCCAGCTCTGCCATCTCATAGACCGGTTGATGGATCGTTGTGATATTCGGTGTCGTGAGCGTCGCCAGACTGACATCGTCAAATCCGACCACCTTCATATCCTCCGGCACTTTCCTGTGAAGCCTGTTGCATACCTGAAGTACCTGTGCCGCGATCACATCACTTCCTGCAAAAATCCCATCCACTTCCGGATGTTCCAGCAGCATTTTCCCTATCCATTCATAATACTCCAATTCGTTGTATTGTTCCTGACTTGTTCTCCCCAGAAGATACGGCACCCCGGCTTTTCTACAAACATCCCCAAAGCCTGTCTCTCTGGTATCCGCAGGCATTGTGTTATCGATCACACCGCCGATACTCAGCAAATGCCGGCACCCCTTTTCAATCAGGTGCTCCGCAGCAAGGCTTCCTCCGAGATAGTTGTCACATTCCACGGAAGCTGTTCCCTGTTCCGGATTTCTCTCAAATGTGATCAGCGGCACATGAAGCGCTGCCAGATCCTCCACCGGAACCTTCCCGCTGCACAGGATCACTCCCGCCACGCGGCTGCTGGCACAGGCATCGATATATTCCCGCAGCTTCTCCGCATTTTCCTGTGTGTTGAACAACAGTATCTTGTATCTGTTCAGAGCCGCCTGATGCTCTATATTGCTGATCACCTCGGCAAAATAAGGATGCCTGATATGAGGTACGATCAGACCGATCAGGTTGGAGGATTGCTTGGAAAGAGAACGTGCAATCTCATTCGGCTGATAATTCAATTCACGCATCGCTTCATAGACCTTTGTCCTGGTCTCCTCACTGATATACCCTCTGTCATTCAACACTCTGGAAACAGTAGTGACCGACAGACCGGTCTTTACTGCCACATCCTTAATGGTTGCCACAATTTTTTACCATCCTTACTCTTTTCTACAATTCTAACCGGACTTTATCCGTTCCCTTGTCCGTATAGTAAATCTGAAATTTCTTTTCGTGGAAGTCAGCGATCAGCTCTGCCTGCTCTTTGCCCTTCTCTCTGATAATATGTAAAATATGCTCCGGGCTTTCGACCAGCCTGAACTCCCCGTCAAAGGCCGGATGGCTGTTACGAAATTCCATCATCTTACGCAGTTTTTGTACCACGGGACGCTGCATCTCTTCCTCTATTTCCGTAAGGCTGTAATAGTGTCTGTTGATATTTCGGCCCGTCTTGGTCTTCTCAAGCAGTTCCATATCATTTTTGCCTGCCAGAAGCCCTACATAATAAACCTGTGGTATGCCGGGTGCAAAGAACTGTACCGCCCTTGCCAGCAGATAGTCGTCATCCCGGTCACCCAATGCGGAATAGTAGGTACAGTTGATCTGATAAATATCCAGATTATTGTAGGTTGCCGTATTATATATCTTCTTTACATTTGCCCCGAATTGAAAGATGTCCTCCCTGGTTCTGTCAATCTCCTCATCCGGCAGCAGATCCTTGACATCCACCACCCCGATTCCGTCGTGCGTATCCAATGTCGTAAACTGCTTTCTGGGACAGATCGTAAGCCAGTTTTTCAGGTAACGGGTCTGTCCATAATAAATAGCATTGATCAGAAGCATCGGAAGGGCAAAGTCATACACATAATATCCCTTCTGTTCAATCTTCTGTTCCATTGTGTAGTGTTCATGAATCTCCGGAAGAAGCTGGCAGCCGTATGGCTTTATGATCTCTTCACATTCGTTCAGAAGTTCCCACACCTCAGGTTCTATAAAGAAGCAGGAGGTTCCTGCCTTTTTGGTTGCATAGGCAAAGGCATCCAGCCGGATCAGCGCGGCCCCATGCCTGCAAAGATTCGTCAGGTTTTCCTTCAGAAATGCCTGCGCCGTCGCTGTTTTGCAATTAATATCAATCTGCTCCTCATCAAAGGTACACCACACCTTCTCCCTTGAACCATCCTTAAATTCCGCATACACATAAGGTGCTCTCGGCTTTCTCTTGTAAATAGCGTCCACCTCTGCCTGTGTGGGTTCGCCATTTTCCCAGAAATCACGATACCGGATAAACAGGTCCTTATATGCAGAGTTCTCCTTCTTTTCAAGAAAATCCTGATAATACCGGCTTTTTGCCGAAATATGGTTGATCATATAGTCAAACATCAGACTGTACCGCTTTGCAAGCTCCTCCACCTCTTCCCAGGTTCCGAATACCGGATCGACTTCCTCATACCCCAGTGGGGCAAAGCCACGGTCACCCGATGACGGAAAAAACGGAAGCAGATGGATTCCCCCTACCGCGTTCGCAAAATGCCGGTCCAGCACCTGCGTCAGTTCCCGGATATTGTTCCCCATAGAATCCGCATACGTGATCAACATACATTTGTTCTCTAATCCCTTCATGTCCTATCCCCATTTCTTTTTATTTTTGGTGCTTTATAGCCTTCTCACGCTTATGGTAGCATTTCTCTTTTCAATATGTCAAGCGGTTGACATACAGGGTATAAATTTCCCCTTTTACCTTACTTCCCTGCCTTTACAACATGCTGCACTGCGCGTATTTTTTGGGCGAAATCCCTACGGCCTTGGTAAACGCCTTAAAGAAGTTGCTGTAGTCCGTGAAGCCGCTTCTCTCATACGCCTCCATAACACTGACCCCATCCTTTAACAACGACTTGGCAATGCTGATACGTCTCGCCCTCACATATTTATTGATGGTCGTTCCGGTAGCTGTCTTGAAGATGCGGCAAATATAGGATTCGCTCAGGAAAAAGTGCTTCGCCAGCATCTCCGTACTGATCTCCGCCCCAATATTCTGATTGATGTAGGCAAGGATGTCATCCACCTGCTGATTGTAGCCGCGCATAACCGTTTCGTGGGTCTCATTGGTCAGCAGCGTGTTGTTGATCAGCACCATCAGTTCCATAAATGCCGCCTGCTCAATGATGTCGCAGCCATATCCCTTCGCTTCCGTGATCTTGTCGATATAATAGAGAAATCTCTTTCTCTGTTCTTTGTTGAAAGAAACCCTGTGGCTGAACCCTTTGGGTCTGTCTGAAAAGCAGGCGTCCAGGTTTGTTTTCCCGGAGGACAGCTTCTTCATATAGTCCGGGTAGATCGACAGAACAATCCTTTCGTGTACCATCTTGTCAATCTGGGTCAGCTTGTGGCTTTCGTACTGGTTGATGATGAAAATATCGCCCGGCTCAATGCTATAGAATTTGTTGTCGATCAGGAACTGCTTTCCTCCCGAAATGGAATAATAAAGTTCATAGCAGTCATGAATGTGCATATCCATGGTTTTCTCTTCTTTATATAAATGGGCGATCGCAAAAGTCTGCGTCGTCGTACAGTTTTCGATTGCCTGTTTACAGGAATGTAATTCTTCCATAGCGCTGCCCTCCCTATTTGATCTCAAAGTCTCCCGGCTTGTCATTTACGCTGCATTTTCGCAGTTCATCCTGCCGTCTGGTCTGTTTTGTGGTAATTCTGGAATAAGTATATTTCAACTGTTCAATTTTTGCAATATTTTTCATTATTTAAGAAAAGACATGGATATTTTCAAATAGTATACTGTTGCTAATATCTGGAAAGGACGGGTTACAAAATGGAATTAAGAACAGCTTCTTCACCCAAAGATGTCAAGCACTACACCACAGAACGGCTGCGGGAGGAATTTCTGATCCAGGATCTCTTTGTTCCGGGCGAGATCAAACTGGTCTACAGTCACATCGACCGCATCATCACAGGCTCTGCCGTACCGCTCTCCCCGCTTGTTCTGAAAGCAGCAGAGGAACTTCACGCAGACTATTTTCTGCAAAGAAGAGAGCTCGGCGTGATCAATATCGGCGGTGCGGGTGTGATCCGCATTGACGGTACCAAATATGAAGTCGGCTTTAAAGAAGCCATGTATATCGGCATGGGGGCTAAGGAAATCCAATTTGAAAGTCTGGATTCCTCCACTCCCGCAAAGTTTTATCTCAACAGCGCACCGGCACACACGACCTACCCTACGGTTCTTATCAAGCCAACCGGCACTCCCTCGGAGGGAGTTGTCATCGTGAAGGACGAGAACAAGGTCGAACTTGGCAGTCTTGAGGATGCCAATCACCGCGTGATCTGCAAGTACATTCTCCCCGGTCAGGTAGAGAGCTGCCAGCTTGTCATGGGCATGACCCAGTTGAAGCCGGGAAGTGTCTGGAACACGATGCCCTGTCACACCCATGACAGACGTATGGAGGTTTATCTGTATTTTGAAATGCCCGAAGATGCCTTTGTCATGCACTACATGGGCGAACCCACACAGACAAGACACATTGTCATGCGCAACGAGGAGGCCGTTATCTCCCCAAGCTGGTCCATCCATGCAGGCTGTGGCTCCAGAGCCTATACCTTTATCTGGGGCATGGTCGGAGAAAATCAGGCATTCGACGATATGGATGACGTAAAGAACACCGAACTTTTATAGAACAGACAACCATAGATTCATATCATTTTTTACAAGGAGGTTCACCATGAACGATTTTATGCAAAAATTTTCTCTCGAAGGTAAGGTAGCACTGGTGACCGGTGCGTCCTACGGAATCGGCTTCGCCATTGCAAGCGCCTACGCACAGGCAGGAGCCACCATTGTTTTCAATGATATCAAGCAGGAGCTGGTCGACAAGGGCCTTGCCGCCTATGAGGAGGCCGGCATCAAAGCCCGCGGCTACGTTTGTGACGTCACAAACGAGGAGCAGGTTCACGCTCTGGTAGCACAGATTGAAAAAGAGGTCGGCACCATTGATATTCTGGTAAACAATGCCGGAATCATCAAGCGGATTCCCATGTGTGAGATGAGCGCCGACGAGTTCCGTCAGGTGATCGACGTGGATCTGAACGCTCCCTTCATCGTATCTAAGGCCGTTATTCCCGGCATGATCAAGAAGGGCCATGGCAAAATCATCAACATCTGCTCCATGATGAGCGAGCTTGGACGGGAGACTGTTTCCGCTTACGCTGCTGCAAAGGGCGGACTTAAAATGCTGACCCGGAACATCGCTTCCGAATATGGAGAGTACAACATTCAGTGTAACGGCATTGGTCCCGGCTACATTGCAACACCCCAGACGGCACCTCTCCGTGAGATCCAGCCCGATGGAAGCAGACATCCCTTTGACCAGTTTATCATTGCCAAAACTCCCGCCGCCCGCTGGGGTGTCACGGAAGATCTGCAGGGTCCTGCCGTATTCCTCGCCTCTGAGGCATCCGATTTTGTAAACGGACACGTACTCTATGTCGATGGCGGTATTCTGGCCTACATCGGCAAACAACCCAAATAACAACCATACACGACAACAGAAAGGAATTTCCCATGAAAATAGCATTGATCAACGAAAACAGTCAGGCATCCAAAAATGCCCTGATTTTTGACACTCTGAAAAAGGCCACCGAACCCATGGGCCATGAATTGTTTAACTACGGCATGTACTCTGCGGAGGACACGGCACAGCTCACCTATGTACAGAACGGTATTCTCGCCGCCGTCCTTCTCAATTCCGGCGCAGCGGACTTTGTAGTCACCGGCTGCGGCACCGGGGAAGGTGCCATGCTGGCATGTAATTCCTTCCCGAAGGTGCTCTGCGGCCACATTACCTCCCCGCTGGATGCCTACCTCTTTTCGCAGGTAAACGACGGAAACTGCATCGCCCTTCCCTTCGCGGAGAACTTCGGCTGGGGCGGCGAGCTGAATCTCCTGTATATCTTTGAAAAGCTGTTCAGCACTCCGGGCGGCGGTGGATATCCGAAGGAACGTGTCGTTCCCGAGCAGCGCAACAAAAAAATTCTGGATGAGGTAAAAAAGGTCACCCACACCGACCTTGTCACGATCCTGAAGAATCTGGATGCAGACCTTGTAAAAGGTGCTCTCTCCGGCGAAAAATTCCAGGAATATTTCTTTGCAAACTGCAAGGACGACGAGATTGCCGCCTGCGTAAAGGAAATTCTCGCATAACCGACTACCATATTTAACAGAATCAGCAGAATCAAACGGAGGAATCATGAACCCAGTTTTAGATAAAATCAGCAAAATCGGCATTGTACCGGTTGTAAAGATCAATCGTGCAGAGGATGCCCTTCCTCTTGCCAAAGCTCTGTGCGCGGGGGGGCTTCCCTGCGCCGAGATCACCTTCCGTACCGATGCGGCAGCAGAAGCCATCAAGATCATGACAGAGCACTTTCCGCAGATGTGCGTAGGTGCCGGTACGGTTCTGACAACCGACCAGGTAGATGCTGCGGTCGCTGCCGGAGCACAGTTCATTGTAAGCCCCGGTCTCAACCCGCGGATCGTCAGATACTGCATTGAGAAAAAGATCCCCATCACCCCCGGCACCTCCTCTCCCAGCGAGCTGGAGCAGGCCATCGAGCTTGGGCTGGATGTCGTGAAATTTTTCCCTGCGGAGCAGTCCGGCGGGCTTGCCAAGATCAAGGCAATGGCAGCCCCTTACACAAGCATGAAATTTATGCCCACAGGCGGCATCCATGCCGGAAATCTGAATTCCTACCTCGACTTCGACAGGGTTATCGCCTGCGGCGGTTCCTGGATGGTGCCCGGCGGCCTGATCGATGCAGGAAGCTTTACGGAAATCGAACAGCTTGTCCGGGATGCCGTAAGAACCATGCTGGGCTTTGAGCTTGCCCACATCGGCGTCAATGCCCCGGATGAGGCAGCCGCACAGGCAGCTGCCAGCCGTTTTGCCTTCCTCTTTGGCATGCCTGTAAAAGACGGTGCAGGCTCCGTGTTTGCCGGAACCGCTCTTGAGGTCATGAAAAAGCCTTATCTTGGCCAGAACGGACATATCGCCATAAAGACCAACTACATTGAAAGGGCTGTAAACTATCTGTCAACCGTGCTCCAGGCAGAATTTGATCCTTCTACGGAAAAAAGGGACGCCAAAGGTGCCCTGAAGGCAGTATACTTGAAAGAAGAGATCGGCGGCTTTGCCGTACATCTTCTTCAGAAATAAACCGCAACAGACTCAGTATCACACGAAAGGATTTTGAACATGGCAAAGATCATTACAATGGGGGAGATCATGCTAAGACTGTCTACCCCTCTCAACGAAAGATTTATCCAGGCAGATGAATTTGATATCAACTATGGCGGGGGTGAGGCAAACGTAGCCGTATCCCTTGCCAACTATGGACATGAGACAGAGTTTATCACCGCCGTTCCCGACAATGAGATCGGTTCCTGCGCAATAGCTGCCCTTCGCAAATACAATGTCGGAACCCATCATATCGCCAGATGCGGAGAACGGCTTGGCATCTATTTTCTGGAAACCGGTTCTTCCGTAAGACCTTCCCAGGTCATCTACGACAGAGCCCATTCCTCCATCTCAACCGCCACGGAAGCCGACTTTGATTTCAACGCTGTTTTCGACGGTGCCGACTGGTTCCATTTCACCGGCATCACTCCTGCGATCTCCGATGCCGCAGCCGAGCTTACCGAAAAGGCACTGATCGCCGCCAAACGGCACGGTGTCAAGGTATCGGTAGACCTCAATTTCCGCAAGAAACTCTGGACTTCCGAAAAAGCACAGCGCGTCATGACACATCTCATGAAATATGTCGATGTCTGCATCGGCAATGAAGAGGATGCCGACCTTGTTCTCGGCTTTAAGCCCGGAAACAGCAATGTCACAAGTGGGGAACTGAATCTGGCAGATTACCAGTCCATCTTTGAACAGATGGTTGAGAAATTTAACTTTGAATACTGTATTTCTTCCCTGCGGGTCAGCCATTCCGCCTCCGACAACGGATGGTCGGCATGCATCTACGCAAGGGACGACAAAGAATTCTATCATTCCCGCGAATACCACATTCATCCGATCGTCGACCGTGTCGGCGGGGGTGACTCCTTTGCTGCCGGTGTGATCTGCAAAATGGCAGAGGGCGCAGACTTCAAGGAAGCCCTTGAGTTCGGTGTCGCAGCCTCTGCCTTAAAGCATACCATTCCGGGCGACTTCAACTTAGTCTCCCGCAAAGAGGTCGAATCCCTTGCAGGCGGCAATGTTTCAGGCCGTGTTCAGCGCTGAACGACCTTACCGTAAACTTCTATCTGGCTGAGTGCCGGAAAGGGAGAAGGGTCCTCTGACTTGATCAGCTCACAGAGTTGTACCGAAGTGATGACCTTTCTCTCAAAAGAAATGCTATGCGGACGGCTGCTCTTCTCAAGTTCGCACACCATCTCACTCCCATCGGAGAAACGTAACGTAACCTGTTTCCACCAGTTGTCATGCGGGAAATCCGCCCTTGTATACAATACGATCCGGTCCGTCTCAATCTCTCTCCCGAAAAAGACTGTTATCTCCGCGTCATCCTGCATGTTAATTCCCCACGACTCATAGGGCCACTCTCCGTGAGAACGGTTCTCGCACACGCCATCAATGGCATTTCTCGCCGCAAAGACTGCTTCTCCCCGCGTCTCCACATTGGCAACCGCATGTGGGTAACAGTTGGTGTCTCCGTGTTGGTCGCACACATTCAGCGCAAGGTTTCTGTAAGCATAGATTTCATCCTCCCTCGCTGTTCTGGCATAGAGATAATGCCGGTCTCCATAAAATGCCTTGGGTGAATAGCCGGAGCGTTTCTCGCCGAACGGAACCTCAAAACCCACACTGCCTGTGACATAACAGAACGCAGGCCCCATCGCATCATCCACCTGAAGAAAAACATGGATATTCTTCTCCGCGGTCTCCAGCACGATCCGGTCTCCCTCCTGATACTCTCCGATACGGACAAGGCTGACCTGATTGCTGCCCTGTTCCCTGTACAAAACCTTTCCATCCCTATCCACTATTTTCAGTGTTAAATCTGCCATATTCTCCCCTCCGGATTCACTGTTTTGTCCTAACTGCTGTCTATTGTACAGCGTATCGGAATTTAGTATAATGTCATAAAAAGCAAGAAAACTAACATATCATGCAATAAAACAGGGGAGGTAGCGGAATTGAGAATTTTACGAGGCGGCTGTGCCAGCAGACATGAGGCATCCTTTGTAGTATCGCGTCCCTATGGTCAGGACAACCATGTTATCTTACTGCTCCGCAGCAAGGGAGAATACTGGATCAATGACGAACATCATCTCCTCGAACCGGGAAATGCCATCATCATTGCTCCCAACACCCATTATATGTACTACAATCCCAGCGGGGAATATATGGATGACTGGATCCATTTCAAGCTGGAAGAGGGAGAAACCCTTACTGACGGGCTTGCCTGCAATGTGCCCTTTGAACTTGACGATATGGAATCCTGTTCTACCATGATCCGCCAACTTTTGTGGGAACAGGCCTATACCTCCCCACTGTATGCCGACCGGAATATCAACGCGCTTCTCTCCGTTCTCCTGAACCATCTTTCTGCCGCCTACCATTCACAGGAGAACATTGAGAAGGCCAGCCCTTATCTGCAAAAGCTCAAGCAGCTGCGTTTGCAGATGCAAAACTCTCTCACCCAGAATCACTCTATCAACAAATATGCAGCAGAACTCTCCATCAGCCCTTCCCATTTCCAACACCTGTACTCCCAGCTGTTTGGAATCTCCTTTCAGAATGATCTGATCCGGATGAGAATTGCTTATGCAGAAATCCTGCTGCATACAACAGATCTGCCAGTCGAGCGGGTCGCTGAAGCCTGCGGCTACACAAACAGCGTCCACTTCTTCCGGCAATTTAAACAAATGAAGGGCATTACTCCTGCCAGATGCAGAAAAGCCCGGCCTTCTACTGATATCTGACCGTTTTTCTAGAAGGCTGCCTCGATTCCCTCGAAATTGATCTTTTTCTCTTCGCCGTTTTTCAGGCAGATCGTTGTGGTTCCGTATGCCCCGGTCTGCGGAGCATCTTCGTAACGAATCTCCTTGATAGGGAAAAGCTCTTCCTGTGTAAATACACATTCCTGTGTCTCTGTCTCAGAAACCTCTGCCGTGATCACCTGCGAGATCAACAGATAAGGTTCTGCACTTCCATACTGTTTCCGGCTCTCCATCGAGGCATAGACCACGATCGACGCCTCGGAATCCGGGTTGGTATTCTTGCTGTGCAAAAGGTGCATCTCCTCCCAGCCCCGGTAGCAGGTCATAGCCATCTGCCGTTGTCTGCCCGTATGGTCATGACCGATGAGAATGACCGCCTGCGCCAGACTTCCATCCGCCAGACGCTCTTCCTTTCTCAGGATCTGTGTTCCGCGGCCATCTGCTCCCGGATTGTCAGGAAATCCGTAAGACCCCAGTGTTATCCTGACCGGTCTTCTGATCAGACGCAGCTTATCCACACGCAGAATCCCTCGCGGTATCGGAAAATCCGCAAGGTTGATCGCCTGAATCCAGTGCTGCTCTACCTCCAGCCTTGCATCAAAAAACTGTCTGCGGTACAAAACACCGTCGCGCTCTCCACACCAGATTGTTATATTGCCTCTGGAAGGATGTTCTGCTCCTGTCTCAAACAGAAGATACTGCTGTGCTTCGCATTTCTCCTCCTGCGAATTCTCTTCCACCGGAGTTGACTCCCACGGATACTTCGTGTTGTAGTTCAGCTTCGCGTAGTTCCACATTCCATGGATATCGTCTTTTGTCTTATATACCTTTCCGCTTCGCAGGATTGTCTCCCCGTTGGCTTCATGGTTGGTATAACAAAGGGCAGGACCGTTGAGTACGGTCTCCTTTACCTCACCTTCCTGCAGCTTCTCCCACGTTCCGTTGTTCTCCGTCTCTGTCCAGAAAGGACTCTCCGGCGGCAATGCCAGACACAGAAACGCCTTTCCAAGCCACAACGGAGACTCCGCACAGGAATATCCCTGCACCAACGGTGTGAACTGGTCATAAAAGCCGAGTGTCGGAACTCCGCGGTACAGAAAATCGTCTCTTGTCAGAAACTGCAACAGTGCGCCGGAGGCGATCCGTCTTGCATTGCCCGCATCCACCCGCGGATGCTGCAAAAGCAGGTTTGCCGCCATCGGACTGGTCGCTGCATTCCTATAAATACAGCTTCTTCCCCACATATTGGTATATCCCTCCCGGTCGAAGAAGTCCGGGTATGTTTTCATCAGTTGATTGGAGATCTCCTCAAAACGTGCAGCGAGATACGGCTCATTTTCATAACCATACCAGGTATTCCAGATCGGAGCATACAGATTGAACGCCCAGCAGGAATAGTAGTCAAAGCTCTGTCCATCCCGGTACCAGCCATCCCCCACGGTATAATTCAAGATCGCCTGTGCATGATCCACCATGATCTCCCTGTCGATCGGATAGCCCTCCTGATGCAGAAAGGCAAGATCCAGCATATTAAAGAGCCTCCAGTTCTGAGGCACTGTGCTGGCATGCGCAAAGCCGGACAAAAGACCGGCGATCACATCCCGCTCCTCCTTCGTATAATCTGCCCAGATCTGCTCTCTGCAGATATGCAGACCGATCACCAGCGCACAGGTCTCCACGGTCTGCTGAAAACAGCGGAAAGGGTCCCATTGACCGAGCATTTCCTGCATATCTTCATAGCTTCCCACATACAGATTGTCCTGTCTGGTACAGGCCCGCAGGATATGCTTCTTATAATATTCCCGCAGGCGGATTCCGGATATCTCAATATCCGGCTCATTTTGGATCATGACCGCCGCAATAAAAAACGATCTTGTAAGGCCCTCAAAAATTTCTGCCCTGCGTTCTACCTCATGCTGCTCTTTTGACGCGCCCGGATGCGGATACGTCACCTCTGTCTCCTTACGCGGCATCACAACCGGGTCGTCACTGCTTTGCAGATTGCCAAAGATTCCTTCAAGCAGATACCGTCCGGCATCCAGCCAGTGTTTTCTTATCATCCCGGTATAGGGACTCAGCTTATAATCCGGATTTTCAACCTTGAATACCATTTTCCCCATCTCCTTACCAGACAAATAATTCTTCGCCGGTCAGACGCAAAATTGCCTCAATAAAATAATAGTCACCGTAAATGATCGGAAATTCACGCTGCTTATCATGATATGCCGCAGTACACCGCTCAACCAGTTCATCCGTCTCTGCATCCCAGCTGCACCGCTTCTCATCCAGTGCCTTCAGAAGCTTAACCGCCGCATCTTCTGCCACTCCGGCCTCCTGTTCCTGACACTGCGTATACCGATTTCTGTGTCCGCCGGGAAGCTCCTGTTGTCCGGAGAGCACCTTGGAAAGCAACAACAGCCCGCTCGCAGCGATCGAAGCCGCACAGGAATCCTCTACCGCAGGCTCCTTAGGCTGTCTGAAGTCTACCGGTATCAGCCCGCTTTCCGGAATGTTCGCTATAAAATAGGCAGCCACACGTCTGGCTGTGTCCAGATATTCCGGATTGCCCGTGTAAATATAACTCAAGGTAAAGCCATAAAGCGCCCACGCCTGGCCTCTGGTCCAGGAAGAACCCTGCGCATAGCCCTGTCCTCCGAAATCCTGCACAAAGTTTCCCTTATGCGGATCAAACTCTACGATATGTCTCGCCGATCCGTCCTCACGGATAAAATATTTCATGGCCGTATCCGCATGACGGACCGCAATCTGATAAAATCTCGGATCATTCGTCATCTCAGACGCCCAGTAGAGCAGAGGCAGATTCATCATACAGTCGATGATCGCCCAGCCTGCATTCTGTCCATTTTCATCATTCCACGCCCTGATATAATTCCCCTGTGGATTAAATCTCCCTGCAAGGTTTGCCGCTGCCAAAAGTCCACGGTTTTTGGACTCCTTTTTGCCGGAAATCCTGTAATCCGCAACCGCTGTCACCAGAAACCGGAAACCGCTGTCATGATCCATGCTGTTGTAATTCATCAGCACCGCATCTAACTTATCCTCCAGTTCCTCAGCCTTCTCACGGTACAGCTCCTCCCCGGTCAGATGATAAAGCTGCCACAGGATTCCACCATAGAATCCATTTGTCCACCATCCGATATCCTTATCTGTCTGGTCATCAAATGTGCCATTTACCGCCGTATAAGGTATTTTCCCACTGTTTCTCTTCACAACTTCGGGATATTTCTTCTTGATCTTCTCTACTACAGATGCCGCCCAGTCTTCTCGTCCCATACTCGCTCCTCTTTCTTTGCCTGATACTGACTAACTATCCTTTTGCTTATCATCCTAATCGATTCGCGCGTATTGTGTAATGTCCTATTCTATTAAAAAACTAACCTATCGTACTATCTGTTCCTCTTTCGGTGGACAGCATCACAGAAACATAGAACATTCCCTCTTTCCACTCAAACCGGGCATCACCGTTGTAGCGCCTTGCGGTGGCGCGCACCGATTCCGTTCCTACCCCAAAGCCTTCATGCCGGGAAGACAGGAACCGGTTCCCGCCGGACTCCGGCGGCTGATCGCTGGTATTGTCCAGCGTCAGATATAGCATCTTTTGCCCCTGTTGCCGGATATGCAGCCGGATAACACGGGGCGTCCCGGATGCCGCGCAGGCCTCTATCGCATTTTCCAGAAGATTTCCCAAAAGGGCGCAGAACTCCGGTTCCGGGATGAGCGTCTCCTCTCCCATCTGAACCGAAACATCCATGTCCGTCTGCTGTCGCAGAGCCTGCTCCCCATAATAGTGCAGAATTGCATCCACCGCATAGTTTTTGCAGAAACGATGAACCGTGTCCGGCGGCAGGCTCTCCCCATAGGCATTCACATACTCAGCCACTCTGGACAGATCCCCACTCTCCACGCAGCCCTGCAACACCTTGAAATGCTGACGCAGATCATGGCGGGCCCGACGGGTGTCCTCAATACTCTTCTGCAAAATACGATACTGCGCGGTCTGCATCTGCAAAAGCCTGTTTTCCTGTACCAGACGCATATTGCTTGCTAGTCCCCGCGCCATCCAGTAGAACAGCGCGTAGCAGAGCAGCATTAACACCAGAAGGGCGAAAACCAGAACGGGATAGAACTTCATAATCCGGTTGATATAGAGCGTGGAATACTCCCTGGGCCGCAGAACCACATTCAGTCCCCAGAATATCAGAGGGATCACCCAGAACACATACCAGGTTCCCGCCATCTCGATCTCATCAAGGAGCCACCTTGCGGCATGGGTCGCCGGATAGAACGCCAGCGCCAGGGCAAGCCAGCACAGCAGTACATAGCACACCGCCCCCTGCACGGAAAGAACGACAGGGCCGCTCTTTTGCGAAAGCAGGGAATCTATCAGAATTGCAAAACTCCTCATGTTGGAAAACGTTGCACAGACCGCCAGGAAAACGCTGACGGTTTTCCACCGGGACATCGTCACGGTCCGGCTGTAAAATATCACAAACACCACTGCCGTGGGAAACAGCCAGCATCGGAAATCCAGCTCATGATGATAGCAGACCTCGCCGCCTGCCACCACCCACAAAAGCACCACCGGAATCCCCCACAGGGCAATCTGTCTCCCCTTTCCGTTCAGGTGTCCCTTCATCGGCAGATAACACAGAAGAATGGCCGGAATGACAGTAGACAGCTCCAGCACGAGCCGAAACAGATCAGAATTTTCCATCCATTTCTCCTCCTCTCATCCGGGCATAGGTAAAAGTGAGGTACTTTTCCCGCACCTCACGGTATTTTAACCGGCTGATGGGAACCTCCGTCTTGTCCTGCAATACAAAATGATCCGGCGCAAGGCTCTCCACCTGCTCCAGATTCACCAGAACCCCCCGCATACAGTCACAAAAATACGGGTATGCCAGCAGAAGCTCCGCAAAATCGGCCTGCCTCATGGAATAGGCTTTCTTTTCCCCGCCGATAAAATGAACCTCCACACAACGTCCGCTATATTCCGTATACGTGATCCGGTGCAGCAAAAGCGGCTCCGATCCTGCTTCTCCCGGTACCATCACCGACTGCCCCTGCTCCAGAAGCCCAGCACCACAGCGAGAGAGAGCCTGTTCCAGCTTTTCCTTTGAAAAAGGCTTCACCAGATAAAAAGCCGCACCAACCTCATAGCTGTCCACGGCAAATTCTGTCGTTGTCGTTGTAAAGATCAGCTGGCAGAACTCGTCCTCTTCCCGGATCTTCCGCGCCGTCTCCATACCGGTCATGCCGGACATATAGATATCCAGAAAGATCACATCATAAGTATCCGGTGCAAAATCCGCAAGCAGCTCTTCGCCGCTCTCAAAAACTGACGGAGCCGGAACCAGGGGAATTCCTTGCTCCCGCGCCCAGCATTCAATTAATTCCCGCAGCCTTTCGGAATCTGCAGAAAGATCATCCACAATGGCGATACGCATCGTCCCCGCCTCCCCGTATTTGTCATGTCAGACTTCCTTATATTGTATTGTAGCATATTTCCCCATATCCCCGGTGACATCTCGTGCAGATTTTTTACATCTCATGCAAATGCTATTGACAACAATCTCAAAAAGGCTATCCTAATAATTAATAACCGTTTCTTTTAACTGCTTTTATTTAAAAAGAGGCGGTTTTTTTATGCCCTGATACCGCCGGAAGGAGATACTGGATTGAAAATTGCACTATACAATGAAAACCCCGGCGAGCTGGAAGCCCTGTCGGGACAGCTTGAACAATGCGCCAGAGAATGTCTGCGCTTTATGGAAATCACGCCCTACCGGAAACAGGAGGACTTCTGCAACATGATCCGCAGTGGTCCGGACTATGACCTGTTTGTGGTGGCGCAGGACGGAACCTTCAGTCTGGAGGTAGTTGAACTGCTGCGGGAGATGCGCCCGCAGGCGTGTATCTTCTGGCTCTCCAATCTGGACTTTGCCCTGCGGGCCTACCGGTACAACGCTGACTGGTTTGGTCAAAAGCCGGTCGCAACACCAGCCCTGCAAAATGCTTTCAAAAGACTGTTATGTATAAATCGAGGAGGAAACCCATGAAAAAATTCTCTAAAAGGCTGCTGACCTTCCTTTTGGCAGTCACCATGACGATCACAATGTCCTATAATCCCGTATATGCACAGGAGGCTCTACAGACCGGCCTGTGTGAACACCATACGGCCCATACCGCAGACTGCGGTTATACCGAAGGAACAGCAGGAAGTGCCTGCTCCCATGAGCATACGGCGGACTGCTATACCACGGAGAAAAACTGCTCCCATGAACATACGGGCGACTGTTATTCCCAGGCGGAAAACAGCAATCCCGACGATACGGAAACTCCTTCCGGCTCAGAAGGCCAGGCACCGGATGCCTGCACCCATGTGTGCAGTGAGGAAACCGGCTGCATCACGGAACAGTTAAACTGCCATCACGAGCACGATGACCAGTGCGGATATGCCGAGGAAACCTCCGGCTCTTCCTGCTCTTATGTCTGCGAAATCTGCAATTCACAGGATGACAACGAAGAGGTTGTCGAGGATGAGGACGAAGAGACTGAGGAAGCTGAAGAAACCAAAGAAACGGAAGATACTCTTACGGTAGAAGAAATACAGGCCATGATCGACGCGCTCCCGGAGAAGATCACCAAAAAGAACGCCGAAGAAGTCGAAGAGCTGCTTGCCGCTATCGACGAGGCAAAAGCAAAGCTGACCGACAAAGAGCTGAAACAGCTTGATCTCACACGCTATGAGAAGGTTATCGCTCTGCTGGGCGAACTGTCTACACCTATGCTGACGGCGGCAGAGACAGGCGATATCTGGGAAGTGGATTACGGTTATGGAAATAAATCCTTTGACAACTGGCCAGAGCTTATCGACTGGATCGATGGAATAAACGACACCACCACAACCATCACACTGCTCGACGACGCCACCATTACCAGTCCGCTAACATTTCCCAATGTACTTCTGGGTGATATCATCTTTGATCTTGACGGGCATACACTGTCTGGCGATATTGCCGATGGCCCCATTATCGATGTGAACCCTACCACAATACGTAAAATCGGGATCCAGAACGGTACCATCATAAATACGCACGAGGACGGCAGAGCGATTTATCTGGCCGACGGAAAACTGACGCTGAAAGATATAAGCGCCACAGGCGATGTCGTTTTGGGCAAAATCTATAACAGCACCGGGAATTATGTACCTACTTTCCTTGGCGGCGGAACATTTTCGAAGATCTACGCTGAAAACTATAATGTGAACTTATCGATCATACTTTCTCCCGGCTGCTATGTTCTGGATGCAAATGGACAACGACTGGACGCGAATCCCAATTATTCCTCGCTGGAAAATGTCACGATCAAATCCTGCGATCACAAAAATGAGGCTGGAGAATATACATTTGTTAAAGAAGCGGGAAAATTTGTATGTACCATATGCGGCAATGTCTGTCGCCATACTGATCTGACGCAGGACGAACGCATGTGCCTTGCTTGCGGTTCAGAGATTACCGCCACCATGACCAGTATGGCGCCGATACGGCATTACACCTCCTTTAGCGAGGCCGCAGACGATGTGAGAAACCGCCGCGGCAACCGGACGGTCCATCTGCTGTGTGATCAGGATAGCAGCCGGCTTATTTTTAGTGATCAGTTTACCATCAATTTTAATGGATTTAGGCTGTGCCAGACTGCAGATGAGACGGTTGTCGAAAACGCCCTGAGTTTCCAAAATATGGACAGTGACTATGCCGGACACTACGTCGGAACGCTTCTGGTGACAGGAACCAGCAACCCCATTGGCATTATAAAGGTTCCTGCAGAGAATAACGATCTGCGCATCGACGGACTGGTCTTTACTGGAAATGGCAGGGCTGAACTCTCCGGCGGCACGTTTGGGTCCATTACCATGAGTGGCAGCGCCACTCTCAAATCGCTGCTCAACGAGGGTTATTATTTTAAATCTGCGGATGGCAAACCGGTTCAGATCACCACGCAGACTTCGCTTACAGAAGTCACCGTCACACCCTGCGATCACGCGTGCGGCGTGTTCCGCGTGCATGATGAGGCTTCCGGTACGGATACGTTTACCTGTCCCTGCGGTCAGAAGACCTTTGGGGCAAGCGTGACCAAGGACGGACAGGAGGCATACTACCAAACCCTCCAGGAGGCCTTTGACGCCGCAACAACCGGCAGCACCGTCAAACTTCTGAGTAAACCGACTGCCAACGCCACAACGCTGGAAGTGCGCAGCGATATCACGTTTGACCTAAACGGACAGGATCTCTCATCAGGCGCTGGTCTGGCACTTAATGGCAAAGTTACTTTGATCGGAAGCAGTGCAGGCAGTAACCTGGGAATTCCCGTCACGGTCAAGAGCGGCGCCAAAATGACCGTTCCTGCGACATACTCCGACAGTACGGCAAACCAGCTCACGCTGAAAAAAGCAGCTATTACCGTAGCAAACGGCGGCGTGGCAGAACTGAACACCGGAACCAACGAAAACTGTTCTGTAACCGTCTCTGGCAGACTGACTGTCACAGGAGGCAGCTACGGGGCGATCACCCTGAAAAACGGCAGCGAAATGGATCTCCGCGGTGGAAGCTGTACTTCTCTTTCTGCGGAAGACCAGGGAAAGGCGGCTGTTTCCGGTGGAAAAATCGGAGAGTTCCATATCACGGGCGGCTACTCCGGTATCACAATATCGGACGGCAGCTTTGACCGGATTATCCTGTATGAATATGACCTCAGCACCGGCGAACAGTTCCGCACGGTCACATACGCGGACTTTGCAGCGCTCCCGGAAAGCGGCAAGTCCTTCCGGAGAACAGACAATACCTGGATCAATTACAATGATGTAAAGGAAGGCGATAACTATACTTCAAAACCCTGCAAGGTGATCAACAATGTCACTGTGGGAACTGCACCGCTCAAGGGTGTGACAGCCTACAGCCAGGTTGCTTCCAAAGATTATATGGAATCTGTCAGCGTAGAATACGGCGAAGAAATCAGCCTGAAAGCACAGACCCAGTTCCAGCCGGGCTCTACTCCGTCTGTGACCTATCAGTGGTATGAGGTGGATGCAGATGGCAGCCGGACGAAAGCAGGCTCTGCCAGCAGTGATGGAACCTGTGCTCTTCCCAAGACGCTGACACTCGGTGCGCACACCTACGTCGTTGAAGCCAACTGTAGCGGATACCTTTGCTACAGTGAACCTTATACCGTAACAGTCACGCCACGCATCCTGTTAAAGCCAACGGCTGTTGAATCCACACTTACCAAGGTTTATGACGGCACGACGGATGCAACTGTCAGGATCGCAGGCTTTGTTGCCAAAAATGCTACATCCGCTCCCGCGATCCAGCTTACCTCCGGCACAGATTACACAGTCAGCGACATGTACTATGACACTGCCAATGCCGGAACGACAACCGTGAACTTAACCGTCACCCTGAAAAATTCCAACTATCAGTTTGAAGACGGTGATACACAGACTGCAAAGATCCAAAACGCGGCAATTACACAGGCCTCCGCTCCTACCGTAAGCAAAAACGGGGATCTGACCATTTGTAATAACACGGCAGCGACCTATCACTTTGATTTCAAGTCGCTTCTGCCAGAACTGAACGCACCTGAAAGCTACGGCACGATCACAGGATATACGATCGATAAGATCACACTGACAAACGACTATTACACAGATGGCGCGACCATCGCAGACGGCGTGCTGAGCCTGCCGATTGAACAGTACACTACCATTTTGACTGCGCCGGTCGGCACCGTAACCGTCAAGGTGTCCACACAGAATTATCAGGATTTTATACTGACGCTCAACGTCAGTGCCGCAAACAAGATACAGCCTGTCCTGAACGGCAATGTGATACTCAGCAAAACCACGCTGACCTACGGCCAGAAACTCAGTGCAGTCACCATCTCCGGTACCATGAAAGACGGCAGTACCACTGTCAAGGGACGCTTTGCATGGCAGTCACCGGACGAAAAACTGAACGCAAGCGAAAATGCACATACGGTAGGCTGGATTTTCATACCGGACGATCCGGACAAATACGCAGAAGTCACCGGAACGACAACGATCACCGTCAATAAAGCGGTTCCCGCCGGTGCGCCGAAATACACCCCTGTTACCGGACCGGGTAAGACACTTTCCGATGTGAACCTCACAGCAAATGACAGCTGGCCTGACGGAACACTTCAATGGATGGATGGCAGCTACCTTACCGCTATGCCGGAACAGACCGAAGTTACGGCGAACACCCCCTATTACTGGGAGTTCGCCCCGTATGATACGGCAAACTATACGGTGGTGCGCGGCAATTTGAAACCGTACACCACTTCGGATGGAGGCAGCTCCTCCGGCGGAAACTCTCATAACGACAGCTCCTCCGGTGATGATTCAACCTCTGACGACAGCTTAGTAAATACAGACTCACCTAACGCTAACCAGAACAACGGAAGCTCGTCTAACGGAGATTCTTCTAATAGTAACAGCTCCTCCGGCAGCGGAAGCTCTACGAACATCGGGAGTTCCGCTCAGCCTGAACCGAGCCTTCCCACCACCGTCACAGCTAAACCGGTTACACTGGATACACGAGGCCGTGTGACCGTTGACCACAATACGGTTCTGTCCGCTATCGAGGAAGCCCGGAACGCTGCCAAAAAGAACGGCACTCTGGAAAACGGCATTGCCGTGACCATTCCCGTCACTCCCCGAAAAGGGCAGACCTCTTTTCAGGTATCCCTCAAGGCCCAGACCCTGGATGTCCTTGTACGCGAGAATGTGAAACAGCTGGAGATCAATCTGGACGGCGTAAGTGCACAGTGTATGGATATTGAACTTTTGAAATGGCTGGATAGCTTATCCGCAGACGGAGACATTATCCTCCGGACAAAACAGGTAAACCGACTCACCTCCGCAGAAGCTAAGAGAGCTATCGGAAACCGACCGGTCTACGACCTGTCACTTTCTTATCTGGCAAACGGAAAGAACGTATCCATCACCAGCCTTAACGGCCACACTATCAGCATACGCCTGCCCTACACTCCGACATTGAAGGAGCAAAACGGCAGCCTGTTTGCGGTCTATGTGGATAACAACGGCAAGGTAGAATGGATCATAAATTCCAGTTATAACGAAAATCTGGGAGCAGTTGTCTTTGAAACCAGCCACTTCAGCATTTACGGTGTTGGCTATCAGAAACCGGGTTCGTCCTTCAAAGACATCTCCGTCCATTGGGCAAAGGATAACATTATCTTTGCGGCCAGCCGCGATCTGCTCTCCGGCACCGGTAAAAGACAGTTCAGCCCCGATGCAGGCATCACACGCGGCGCGCTCGCAGCCGCACTCGGTAAGATGGCAGGAATCGATCCTGCCGACTATAAGACCGGAAAATTTATCGATGTTCCGGCAACGGCAAGCTATGCCCCCTATGTAAACTGGGCGGCAGGCACAGGCATTATCAGTACCACCAACAAAATCACCTTTGCACCGGACGCAGGAGTGACCCGCGAACAACTGGCAGTCATCCTGACTAACTACGCAAAGACAATGGGCTATGACCTGCCCGCCGCCCACAAGACGGTGCCCTTCGCAGATCAAGGACAGATCAGCAGCCCGTCCAAAACAGCGGTCAGCACCACACAACAGGCCGGAATCCTTCCCGGAAAAGACGGGAACCGATTCGACCCACAGACAACTGCCACCCGCGCAGAAACCGCTACCGCCCTGCGCCGGTTCATAGAGACCGTCATTGATCCGCAGACAGCCCAGGGCTGGGTGCAGAACCATAACGGCAAGTGGAATTATTATAGAAATGGCATGATGGTGGTGAATACCACCGTCGATGGATATAAGATCGGCCCCGATGGGGCAAGAAAATAGCAAGTGTACCAAGGGGATTGTAATATAGAATAGTAAAGCCAGCAGAAAACTCTGCTGGCTTTACTATTCTACTAATCCCAATGATCCGCTTTGTTGCACTTACTGCCCATCTCTTATAAATGGTTCCCTGATATCTTTACTCAATAATTGCTCATATGCCTCTACCTTACGAAATGTATTTCCTAACATTTCCCGGCTTCTGTAGTCTCTGATAGCTTCCATGTCAAACTCTGCATAGAAAATCCCCTCTGTTTTGTCGTCAGCCAGCAAAACTGTGTTATCCACACATTTTCCCTCTCTATCCCAACAAATGGGACTGTACGCGCAGGAACATCCCGCATTATCTCCATTCGGATTTGCCATAGCGACCGCAACCATGTTTTCATATGCTCTTGTAGAAAGTGCTCTGATCCTCGGCTGCATGGAACCACAATCATTTGGAACAAGAATAACTTCAGCACCTTTTAACATCAATATTCTTGCACTTTCCGGATACTCCCTGTCATAACAGATCATAATCCCTAATTGTATTCCTTCAAAATCACAGACCTTAAACTCTTTCCCGGATTCAACATCTCTTTCATCTGCGAAATCACAGGTATGTACCTTGGAATATTTCATTAAAATATTGCCCGATTTATTGATGACAAAGGCCGTGTTCTGTGGCTGCCTATTCCCCTTTGTAAATGCTGTGAGCACCACACCAATTTGATACTTTTGGGCTTTCTCACATATCCGGGCGATTCTTATATCATCATCCGCAATGCTCTTCTCGTAAGACATCGGCAAATCATATCCCGTAATAAAACATTCCGGCAATAGAAGGATGTCCGCGTGATTTTCCGAGGCTTCTTTCATTGCTGTGATGATGGTTTCGATATTCTTGTTTATTTGAGCGTTGATAGCTCGTTGTTGTAGTATTGCGATTTTGAACATTTTTATTTTCCTTTTGTCTCCCAGTGTCCGCTATAGCCACTTCCAATATATGATATGCTGGGTATTTGCTTAATTCTTCTTTTTACGGTTCTTACGCTAACACTCAGCTTTTCTGCAATTTCTGCTGTAGAAATTTGAGGATTTTCTTTTATCATATCAAGGATTTGTTCCTTCAATTTATCTTGAGTGCCAACTTGAGTGCCAACTTGAGTGCCAACTTGAGTGCCATTTTCATTTATTTGCATTGCATAATTAAAATCATAATTCAGATTGTATAAAGTCAATATAAAGTCATCATTATCTGCATCAAAAACTGGCATCTTTGTATCGTCAAATTCCACCTGTTTCTCATAATCTGCCAATATCTTCTTAAAACCGCTACCTCTACGTTCCATGTATTTCAATCGACTAAATACATCAGCCAATATCGGATTCCTTCGCTTTGATGGGATTTTCAATAAATCTTTACCCTCTAAAGATATTCCGCTTACCATTCCGCCCGGTGAATATATTTCAATTCTGTCATCAAACATATCTATATGGACTTCACTTCCTATTTCCATATAGTTTCTATGAATCAATGCATTTACTACACCTTCAAGCACTGCTCGATCCGGATAATCAGGCATTTCAATTCTTCCGTCACCAACCTTACGCCATGCTTTCCTGGAATTGTTTCTGATAAAATCTGTTCCGTCCTGCAGTAGTGTCACAAGGCTACCAGTATATTCCTTATCATCAAGTGCGTCCACTATTCCCGATGCTTTAGTAAGTCCGTTCCACCTTGTGCAAAACAATCTGGAGTGACGCACCGGAGATTCATCTGCCAGAAGTGCTCCTGCATTTGTAAGGTTTCCTTTTTCATCAATCAGCCCAAAAGATTCATAATCTGTATCTTCAAATGTATTTCCTGTCCTCTGCTTATACACTGATTTTAGTTTTGTGAAAGACATATTATTAAAGTCAAATCTTGCTTTCAGGCTATCATAACTTTCACCACTTCCACGAAGCACTAATTCCCTTAACTGTGAAGGAGTTGCCGGAACACTTTCATTTCCTATACGCATAAATGCAATAAGTTGTCCATCTCCCTCATAATAGTAGGGTGTCTGCTGCCCTTTCATAACTTCTACAATAACAAAAGTCTTATCATCATCTTTTTCAAATGAAAGCCTAAACTCCGGTATTGGATTCAAGTGTGTTTTAATCGCTTCGCTGATTATCTCTGAATCGCCTTCAGCATCCGCAAGCCCAACAAGCTCATTATCATGTGCCACACCAAATACAAGTTTGCCACCAAAACAATTGGCAAATGCGCTGATACTTTTGCACCAGCTTTTAGGCTTCTTTATCTCAAGTGCAAGCTTTTTATCATAATCTGTGGCTTCGCCAATTAGTTGCTTTATGTCCATAAATTCACTTCCTTTTTGCTTATCAACTGATAGAACTAATATTTTCTGTCTTTGGTAGGGTTTTTAACTACAATGTATCCTTCATCATCACTATTTGAGTAATAATCAAAAATCCATGTATTTTTCTTCAACTCATCAAGTATATCTCTTATATAACTATTGTTTTTATATGTCTTAGTATAATTATTACGTTTTGTAAAAATACCTTTAAGCTCAGGAAATCCCATTTCATCAAAATGCTTTTTGCATGTTTCTTCTGTTAAATTTGGAATTGCTTTTGCCCATAATTGAATTTTATCATCAGTGCTACATCCACTCTTTGTCAATAGCGCTGACAACAAGTTATCATCAAGAACTATATATGCATCAGCAATAATATTTTCTATTCGCGATTCCGCAATCCTATATATTGACGATTGAATAACTTCTTCATATTCTGAGAAATGTTGATATAATTCATTTTCATCATGTTCATCAAAATTATTATCAAGAATGTAAACAACAAGAAAACTAGAATACCCCTTTCCAACTACTGATACCGGCTTTGCTGTTAAGTTAAGAAGTTTTATTTTTTCTTCATCGTCTATTCTCTTATCCAACACATACAAGGCTTCTTTGTAACTAAAGTTGTGTGATTTAATAATGTTTAAATATTCTTCTACATTTTCATCTATATATAATTCAATGTAATCTTTATAATGATTTCTAATATATTCCAGACTTTCTTCTTTCATTTCTATGATATTATTCTTTATCAAAATTTTCATCTTATCATCAGCAATGTCATATGTATCATAATTATCGTAACCATATCCCATATCACATAAAATTTCTTTATATCTACTTGTTTTTATATCATTATTTACAGCTACAAAATCAAAAAATCGTCTTGCAATTTCAGCTCCAAACTCCCCCTCAATATGAGAATAGTCCATACCTGTATCACATTCATTAATAAATTGGATTAATTGGCTATCACCGCAATACTCTGTATAATAATGTATTATATTAGAAACTGACTTTTTAATTATTCCCTTGGCAAGCATTTCTTTCCATAATTTTTTATTTCGTATTGTCTCTATATAAGAGATAACCGTTTCTAATACTTTTACATACTTTTCTTGTATATCATCCGAAACATTTTCATCATTAATAAACTTAATAATATCCTCCTCTGAATCTTCTATTAATCCATTACAATTTTCCAAATAT
The DNA here is from genome assembly GCA_934385475.1 of uncultured Lachnospiraceae bacterium. Lineage (GTDB taxonomy): Bacteria > Bacillota > Clostridia > Lachnospirales > Lachnospiraceae > UBA3282. Next base: position 39,935 of record CAKRPS010000019.1, read on the forward strand.
TCATTTGCATATATATTTATATTTGCTGCAATATACTTAGCTAATGGGGATTTATATTTTTTTTGAATAACTGTATAATTTCTATGCTTAATATTATACGAATCACATTCTCCATACATTGTCTTAAGCATTAATTCGATATTTTCAAATGTTAATTCATATAAATTATATTCATACACTCCCTTAAATAACTCTTCGTGAGCTGTATCAATTTTAATTTTCTTAAATTTTACATCAAGAATATAAAATTTATAAATTATCTCCATAACATCGGGATTATGAATATCCAAATAATCGCTCTCGTTCGATATATAATCGGTTAAACATCCTTCTACATTAATACTCTGTATTTTGCACTCATCTAATAAATAAAGTGAATCCAGTGAAAATCTTTTCATCTGTTCTAATGGCAGCGTTTTGTTCACAACAACATCTTTAAAGAAATCTTTCCACTGTTCATTCAGATTAATAATAAATGTTCTATCAAACTGTGCACTATCGTAGAATTTTGATATAAACTCTGTTTCCTTATTATCTTTCATCTGTTTTATTAATGCAGATAAATATTCCTGATATTTAGAATTCTCCTGGCTAGCAAGAAGTCCTTTCAAAAGATCAAAATTTAAAGTTTCCTCCTCGTAAAAATCAACAACTCTTAAAATCGGAGAGGATAAAACCTTTCCAACATCATCAAGAGAATATTCATAATTACTTCCTTTCTTATCAGTTATCCTTCTCAAAAACATCTTATCATGAGCAGATAAACTCTCCTCATAAAAATATGTCATATAATCATTATAAGTTTCGTCAATATATCCATTGCTAACAAGAAATTTTAGTAGCTCAAAATAATCGCTTCCCTTGATTTCATTATATTCATTCTTCTCGCCAATAGGATTTATAGTCTTTATCATAAATATTGAATCAGTATTATCTCTCGTAATTAATTCTCTCAATAGCTTTGTCTTTGTAGTAGAAATTTTCTGTTCGATATTCTGAATTTTTGCCTCTAATTCTGGCAACATCCCCTCAATTTTATTATCTATTGCTTCTATTCTTTTATCTTTATCTTTTTCTAACTTATCTTTTTCTTTTCGGCTTTCTTGAGTTAAGTCACCCCACGAATCTCTCGGTAATCTCGTATACTTTGCATCATATGCATCATTCAACTCTTGTACATCATTCAAATTTTCATTATTTATAAATATTATTTTTTCCTGTATAAGTTGCTTTTCTTGTTCCAATTTTACTATTATTGATTTACAAGTATTTTCTTTTTGCTCAAACAATTCATGAACATATCCTTTTCCAAGCTGAAGATTGCAAAAATCTCTTGGAAATATATTTTTATACACAATTACAGCTAACATTTTATTCCAATTTAAATCTGTATTATTTAAACGATACATATATACTAAAAATTCGTTATATACATTCTTCAAAACCCTCATATCGTCTATATATAATGCAAGCCTTTGTAAAAAAGTATTATCGAATTTTTCATATATATTTTCTTGCTTTAAATGTCTTATAAATTGGTCATATGAGTTAGTTCCATCTAGAACTGGAACAATCGGAATAATATAATCAAAAAATTTCGTTCTATCCTTTGTAACGAAAACATCATCCCTTAACAAGTAAAAGAAACGTAGTGGTTTGTACTGCTGTACTTTTTTGCGAAAGACCTTATTTATAAATTTGTATTGCTTTTTATTTTTTAACTTATTATATTTATGTACATTAACCAAATTATTTACTTCTCTTAAACGCTCAAAAATAACATTGGAATTAAATCTATCCATATCTTCAAATACAATTACATCTGCTTCTACTTGTTCAAAAAGATAAAGTACCTCATTCAAATACTTATCAAAGTATGACTCATCTTTATTTTCAAATATTTCAATAGTATTCCCTTGTACTGTTATCTTGTGAAATATATTTTTATTTTTTTGTACTTTAACAGCATTATATATGCAAATAAATGCACTAATTGCAAACATAATACCTGCAAAAAGAACAACATAGTCACTCGTTAGGATAGTCAATAAACTTTTTAATCTTCCCTCACATAATGCATCTACCCACTTTTGTATTTTACTTGATAATGATATGAAGGTTATACTGCTAAGTAACACACCTAACAGTATTGTAATAAAGATTATATTCTTCCTGCCTACATCCTTTTTTACTCTGAAATTTGTTTGTGGTATTCTATCTACAGGAATCTGATGTATTAACTGATTTAATATTTTCCCTTCAAGAATAGTTTCTTTCACACTATCCTCTGATTTATTATCTTTTGTAGATTCAAAATGTGCCAAAGAAATGTGTAAAAAATTTTTATCATCATGTTTTTTCTCATATGATTCTATAACACTACTTTTACCAGCTCCATAAGCTCCAGAAATAGCAATATTAGTAACATCAGCATTATCAAATACAAATTCAATTGCTTCTTCATATACTGATATATCTACTTCTTTGTTAGGCGTAAGTTTTTCAAAATTATAGTTCTTTTGTTCCATGTACTTCTCCTTATCATGTGCCAGTATTCTTGCTTCCTACATTTAGCTACCTTCTATCATTATTTGAAATACATATCTCATTATACATTATTCTTCCAAAAATAGCGCCATTTGATAAAACAAATGCAGAAAACCCGCAGTGCTCATTCGGATTCCACCTCGCTCCATCCTCATGTTCGACTGTCGCCGAATAAATAAAAAGGGAAAGGCCGCCTTATGGATGCAAGCACCCAACGGCGGTCTTTCCCTTTCTATTTACACTGCTCGTAGCTTATTCAAACTCGGCAAGTCGTTGCTTTAGCTTAAACCATTTTATTTAAGTTTCATTTTTGAAATCTGCCAATTGCCAGCCTCTTACTCTCCAGTATGAACAACCGGTAAGTATTGTTCTATGCTCCTTATGATATTTTGAGCTTCTTCTACATATTTTTCACTCCAAGTTGACAAAAAAGCATTTTCAATTACATTCTCGTCTATAAATCCAATTTTTTCTCCTATTTGCCCAAAAACCAAATGATGATCTCTATTGGTTCTGCTTATATCAAGTATAGCTTCTTTTACCTCACTTGCATCTTTATATCCTCGCATACATCTAACAGCTAAAATAGCAGAACATTCATCCAGTTTGTCTACTATTTCATCAAATACATGTAATTCCGGTGTCTCACCTGGTAAACGAAATACACGCTCTGTGATATCTTCTTGCTGTCTCGAATCCCCATCAATAATACATATAGAATTTACTTTTGTACTTGGATCAAAATTATGATACTTATTAGCCTTTACTGCAGTACCATCTCCTCCCATAACATAAATTTCAATTACATCAATTGCAATTGAAGCGTCTGTTCTTAGCATTGCGCTGACCCAGTTCTTTGCAAATTCATCTTCTACATATATTACCAATTCAGAATTTACTTCACCTGTTATACTCCTTAAAGAGCGGATATCTAGCTTTCCTTGAATAGCACTTCCATCAATTGCAGCCCACACTGCTATGGCTGGTAGTGGAGCAATTGCATATTCTGAATGTGTAGTAAAAACAACCTGAATGCTTTTTCTATCTGCTACGTCTAATAGATATTCTACAAGGCGTTCTGTTGCTAAAGGATGTAATCCATTCTCTATCTCCTCAATCAATACAAGACTCTGCGGTGCCGCATTTTCGATGCCCAATATCATCTTTATAATGCTAGATTCACCCGCCCCAAAATGAAATTCTGAATAGGTTTTCCCTTCCTTTGTTTTTCCAGATAAAAGTGTAATATTTCCATAACGATCCGGTTTTATAACTGTATACGCACTGACATCTTTACCTAATACTTTCGTAATATGGCCTGCCACTTCTTTTCCCAATACCTGTATTTCGTTTTTCTTAAATACAACATTTTTATTTGTAAATTTTGATAAATCTCTACGTTCGACTGCAGGCAATGTTCTTGACACTCCAAAAAACAATGTTCTCTTTTCAAAGCATCTCGATACCATTTTTCTTTTGAAAAGGACGCAGTTCTCTTTATTATTTCCATTTTGCTTTTTGTCCGGTCTATTGCATCATAAGAAATTGACCAATTTCTCATTTCTTCATCTAACTGCTTATTTCTAGTAAAGAATTGCCTTGGAGCTATTGAATCATATAATAATGCGCATGCGCCTAGAATAGTGGTCTTTCCACCACCATTGGGGCCAATTAATGCCGTAACCGGAAAATCAAATTCGATTACTTGCCCCTCAAATGCTCGACACTTTATTATATTAATTCTTGATAAATATTTTTCATAATTTAACTTATGAGCCTTATCCTCAAGTTTCTTTAATTGAGAATTTCTAATTTCACTTTTGTACATGCTCTTCTCCCTACAATAATTACTAAATTATGTTTTCTCATTTAATACAACACTATCATTATAGAAAATACAAACAATGGCAGATAATCTATAGACTACCTGCCATATCAAATAATCTATGCACTCCCGCACTACTCAAACTCTTCCCAAGGGAAGTATCATCAAATCAAAAATGCTGATTTTATGCGGTATTCCACCGCATCTGTTTCATCTAATGTTACTCTTTTCATATTGTTTTCAAAAACTTTAGTAGCAAATTAGTTGCAATTATTCAATGTTGCTTCTACGAAATCCATGGCAGATATAATCTACTTTTACTACTAAAAACGAATAATCAAATGTGGCTTGCGGGTGCTTAACTG
>CAKRPS010000020.1 GCA_934385475.1 uncultured Lachnospiraceae bacterium
TGGCTCCCATTCTGGTAAGCTCATCCACATATTTGAAACGATTCTCGAAAATACTCTCTGTCACAATGCTCGTGCCGGAGGAAAGTCCGAGAGCCACCGTAATCTGCGGCTGCATATCTGTCGGAAATCCCGGATAAGGCAATGTCTTCACATGGGTATGTCCCAGTGGCTTGGATGCCACCACACGGACCGCATCATCCGATTCCTCTACCTCACATCCAATTTCCATCAGTTTCGCGCTGATGGACTCAAGGTGCTTCGGAATAACATTCTTGACCGTCACATCCCCTTTGGTCACCGCTGCGGCAAACATAAAGGTTCCCGCCTCGATCTGATCCGGTATGATTCCATACTCCGTTCCATGCAGTCTTGAAACTCCTTTGATACGAATGACATCCGTACCTGCACCTTTGATATTGGCACCCATACTGTTCAGGAAGTTCGCAAGATCTACCACATGCGGCTCCTTTGCAGAGTTTTCAATGACGGTTTGTCCCTCTGCCATAACAGCAGCCAGCATCACATTCATCGTTGCTCCCACAGAAACCGTATCCATGTAGACATGATTTCCCTTCAGCTTCTCGGCTTCGGCATGGATCAGTCCATGTGCCACATTCACCTCTGCTCCGAGGGCACGAAATCCTTTCAAATGCAGATCGATCGGGCGTAATCCGATATTACACCCACCGGGCAATACCACTTCTGCCTGATTAAATTTCCCAAGTAACGCTCCCAGAAGATAATAGGAAGCTCTGATCTTCTTTACATAATCTCCCTCCACACTCAATGTGTGTATCTGGGAGGCATTAATCTTAACTGTGTGTCTGTCCACACGCTGTATAATCACACCAATGCTTTCCATCGCCTGCATCAGAACATTGGTATCACGCACATCCGGTAAATTCTCTATCACTACGGTTTCATCCGTCATAACCGCCGCTGCCAAAATAGCCAGTGCCGCATTTTTGGCTCCGCCGATCTCCACCTCGCCAACTAACGGATTTCCACCCTTAATTGCATATTGTTCCATTATGTCAACATTGCCTTTCTCACAAAATAACCGCAAACCATCTATCGCAGATATATAAATAAAAGTCAAACATTAACTAACACTATACCACGAACAGCAATATTTGTAAATGTACAGCGCACATTTCGTTCTGTGAGCGGAATGCCCTCAGAATAAAATACATGAATTTAGTTCAGATAATTCAATGGATTCACCTGTGATCCATTGATCAAGATCTCGAAGTGAACATGCGGCCCCGTACTGACTCCGGTATTACCGCTCAGTGCGATCTTCTGGCCCTGACTTACCGTCTGCCCCGCCGATACCAGCACCTTGCTCAAGTGTCCATACCTTGTCTGTCTGCCGTCTGCATGGTTGATATACACCACATAACCATAGCCGCTTCCCCATCCTGCTTTCACAACAGTTCCCGCAGAGGATGCCATGACAGCCGTTCCTGTCGGCGTAGACCAGTCAATTCCCTTGTGGTAGCTGCTTGCCCCACGGGTAGGCGCTTTTCTGCGTCCAAAGCCGGACGACAGGCGTCCGCCGGAGATCGGCTTGATGTAGGTCGGAGGTATCTTGGTTCCCCTTTCTACGATCTTTGGAACCGCCTCATAGGTGACTTCCTCTTTCAGAATCGTACGGTCCGTCTCCTCCTGATTGCGGTAATAGACATCCGCCACAACAATACGGTGTCCCGCGGAAGGCTCCTGTAAGGTCTTTGTCTGCGTGGTGTACCACTCATCATTATCTACATAAATGATATCCGCCTCATAATCTTCCTCATAATACTGCTGTTCCATTCTCTCTACTGAAAGCTCCGGTTCCGGAACTGTTACGATCAGCTCATCCCCTACCCGGATCGTAGAATTTTCGTTTTCGATCGTCTCATTCATGGCGATCAGATCTGCCAACGGAATCTCGTTCTTCTCCGCGATCTGGGAAAGTGTATCTCCTGAAGCCACTTCATAAATCTGTTCTTTTTCCTGCTCCTTGGTCACTTCCTCAATGGCCTGTTCCAGATCTGTCAGCTCATAATCCTGCAGATAAGACTCCACGATCTCAACGGTATCTCCAAAATCCAACGACATCAGACCAAGCTCATAATCGCTGAAATCCTTCTCTTTGGCCGGCTCAATATCAGCAAAAATTTCATCCAGAACTGCATTGATTCCGACGCTGGTCATGACATTCTCTGCTTCTTCCTCTTCCTTCTGCTGTTCAGCAGTCGAGAAAATCTGCGTCGTCAACACATTTAACTCGCGATTGGCATCCATTGCCAGATCCACATAATACTGATGCTGTGTGTCATACTTATCGATAGAAGCCTGTAAAAGCGCCAGCACCTCCTGTGTGCTGGCAAGATTGACGGTATACTCGTTGATCTTGACCGTATAGGAGCGGTTGAGCGTCTCCTTCATGCTGCTGCGCAGGGCAGAGGTCATATTGGCGACAAGTGTGCTCTTGTCATCAATGCTTCCCCACAGAACCTCCTTGCCTTCCCAGGTGATATCTCCGTCAGCAAGTACCAGTTCGTCGCTTGTCCCCGCCAGCTTTTTTCTCGCACCGATCAGGCACTCATCCACCATATCCAGATCGCCAACAGTTCCCACCTGTATGCCGTTCAGATACACGGTAAACAGGTTGTCCCCCGTCGATTCAAGTTTCTGAAAATTCGGAAGAAAAAAAGCACTGACCACGGTTACGAACATCGCAGTCTTAATATGTGCAATTTTCATTTTTTTATTATGTCTGCTGATTTTTTTCATATATGTCTTGTCCGGTCAATTCCTTCGGAAATTTTTCTGTCACATCATTTTGTAACAAAAACGTAACATTCTTATATTATCAGCATTTCCCTAAAAAGTAAAGTCTTTGGATTATGCTGTCCGATTGGACAATATGATTTCAAATACGACAGTTTCCGTTCCCTGATTCGAATAGGTGCACTCTCTGTCCATCGGGAAACGGAACACCTCTTTGCTTGTCACTTCAAATACCTGATCCTCCATATGTACTGACAGACACCCCTGCAGTACAGTCAGCAGCCCCATACTGCTCTCCTCGGTAAGCGGTGCCTGATAGACTGCCCCCGGGCGGATTTCACAGTTCAGAACTTCAAAGGCACGCTGTTTATCATAAGGAAGCAGGAGCTTCACAGAGTATTCATTTTCCTTCTGCCGGTAGATCGGCAATTTTTCCTTCGCGATGATCTCCGCAGAGTTCTCCCTGCGATAGAGCAGATCCTCATAGGATACCTTGATCCCTTCCACAATCCTGCTGATCGTTCCGATCGTAGGATTCGATTCCCCTCTTTCAATCTGTCCGAGCATGCTCTTACTTACCCCGGTAAGCTCAGCCACCATGTCAAGACTCATATTTCTCATTCTGCGGATTCTCCGCAGATTAATCGCAATATTCTCATCAACCTGTCCCATGTTTAAAACCTCGTTTCTGCACATATCTCTTTCTTTTGTCCCAATAACGCAAAATAGCACCAGAATACTCTGGTGCTACCTCTTCGTAACATAAACTTTATTTATTTACCTCATATTACTTTCTTTCCTGCGGTTCGTCAAGCTGTTTCCGTTCTTTCAACGGAATTTTTTGGATGATTTCTTTTTTTGCACACTGTAGCCAAACTTTCCGATCTCTTTTCCAACGGAATAATAGCGTCCATGAGAATAGACGAGTGGTTTCGCCCGATCCAGCCGGAAAGTTCCTCTCTCATCCATATATTTTTCATCCGCATGCACTGCAAGCACTTTTGCCAGAAACATGTTGTGTGTTCCCAGCGCCTTCTTCTCCGTCACGCGACACTCTATATTCACCGGACTCTCTGCCACCATGGGTACTTTCACCTGTGTTCCCGGCAGTCTTGTCAGATTCATGTCCTTCCACTTATCAACATCGCGGCCGCTTCTGACTCCACAGTAATCTGTCGCCAGACACAATTCCTCCGTCGTCAGATTGATCACAAACTCACCGGTCTCTTCGATCATCGAATAGGAATATCGTTCCGGACGCACAGATATGGAAACCATCGCCGGGTCTGAACAGATCGTGCCCGTCCAGGCAACCGTAAAAAGATTGTCTCTCCCCTTTCGATCTGCTACACTGACCAGCACCGCCGGCAGGGGATAAAGCATATTGCCCGGCTTCCAGATTTGTTTTCCCATAAGCTCCTCCACCTTCCGATTAAAAATTAAAGTACGGAAGCAGTGAAACCACAAGATTTGCCACAACCCCGATCAGAATCAGCACGGAAAGAACCGTAAGCCCCGTATTCTTCTTCGGCTTTGGCTCTGCCGCAAGTATTTCTTTAAATTCCTGCGTCTGTTTTCCCAGTTCCTCGACCATTGCCGCCTGCACATTTCTGTATACCTTGACATTCTCCTTGTGGAGCAGATCATCTGACTGCTTCAGCTGTGTCTCCACATTGGTCTGTGTCGAAACAAGTATACTGCGGATTTCCTCGATCAAATTCTGTGCCTCCGGGGATGACTCCGCATTCTGTGTCTGTGCACCTTCAATCTTCTTCAGGCTCTCTTCCAGAAGTCTCTCCAGCTTATGCTCATTCTCTATACTCTTGGTATTCACCTTCCGCATTTCCTGCAAAAGACCCTCATAAGCCTCTACCTGCTTCTCCAGTTTCTCCATCTTCTGTGCCTCTGCGGCCGTGTTTGCCCGGATAATCTCCTGCGCGTTACGCTTCTGGGCCAGTTTATCAATAAACGTATCCATCCTGTATCTCCCTCGTTTCTCAAACTGCCATATGCTCAGTCTACCATTATTATTCCTTCTACTCAAGCAAAACTTTACTACAGAAATCTCATTACACCGCGCTTATCAAAGGCGTATTTCTACGGTCTTCTCTGTTTTTGTATATTTTACACAAATCCAAGAGTCATTTTTTTACTTCATTGTAAATATTCACGATAGCTTAACACCATGTTCATAATTTATTCATATTTACAGGGTATACTTTAACCATAGTAAAGAACAAGAGAGCACTTGTAATGGTAAAACATTACACGCATAGATAAATTTTTTCATAATAGCCCAAGCGCCGAAAGGTGCTTGGGCACTCCTCATTTCAGGGGACAATTTTCCCCACCACATATGAACAATTTCCTATTGCAAAACAACAGGACTGATCCCACAGACATCTGTGAAACCAGTCCTTTATTTTTCTTACTCTTCTCCGGCTCCTTCGCCCTGCTGGCTCAGATGCTGGATCTCTTCATTTAAGGAAAGCATCCTGGCATCCAGATTGGAGACCATCTTGGCACATTCTACCAGTTCATCGCGAATATATTCCGGTGCATTTCCCTCAAATTTGTAGTGGATCTTATGCTCCAGACTCGCCCAGAAATCCATGGCAACCGTCCGGATCTGTATCTCCACCTTCGTGTTGGCAATTCTGTCCGACAGATACACCGGCACTGTCACCAGCATGTGGTAACTCTTGTAGCCGCTCGCCTTCGGATTTACAATGTAGTCCTTCACCGATATCACCTTGATATCACTCTGATTGCTGATCATCTCTGCAATCTGATAAATATCGGATGTAAAAGAACAGATTACCCGGATACCCGCAATATCGTTTACATAGCGCACCATATTGTCGATTGTGGACTCATAGCCATTCTTTTTAAGCTTCTTTACAATACTTTCCGGTGTCTTGATCCGTGACTTGATATGTTCAATCGGATTATATCTGTGTACATGCTGAAATTCATCGTTCAGAATTTCCAGCTTGGTTGAAATCTGTTTCAATGCAGAATTGTAGACCAGCTGTACCTCTTTCCAGCTGTCAATATCCGCATCCCGCTCTAACCTGATATCCATTGCCTTCCCCCAATTCTAATAACTTACACCATTACAAAACATAAATTTACACACTACTATAAGTATCTTAACATATTTCTCTCTTGTTTTGTCATTTTGAACAATTTTTTCATGAAATTTTAAGAAACTTTGTAACTATTCCTCTACCGTACTCATGGCAAAAAGCCCCGGCACGCTGACCATCAGCGGATACATATAGCGCACCAGCACCGCCGGTGAAAGCAACAGCGTCGCATAATACACCACCAGAAAGACCGCCGGGATCAGCTTTTCATACCGTTTCCGGTAGATTGCCGAAGTGACATAAAATGCCAGCCACCACCAGTAAAATGCCGGAGCAAAAATAACCGACAACAGCGGTATGGCCTGATACCGGTTCTCCGAAACGATCTCCTCCATAAAAATCCGCAGTCCCGGCAGTTTACTGTCCGGAACAATCTCACACCCGGCCGGCATCCCTCTGTTGTCCGTACTCAGGTATCCAAAGCCGCTCGCCTTCCCCATGCCATAGATTCTGGAATGGCTCGTATCCTCAAGGAACCAGCAGCCAAGGGAGCAGTCCAGAAAAGCGTCCACATACGTCTGCGGAAACTGTACGCCAAGCCGTACCCATTCCTTGATCAGCCCTGCCGGGTTATTGTCAAATGTCGCCCTGCTCTTGATCGGATCTGCCAGATGAGGATCATAATATCCGACCCACTCAGAAGAAATATATGGTTCCAGTTCCTCTCTGGTCTCAGGCTCCATATCCTCTTCATGCTCTACCCTCGTACGCGCAAGCTGCTGCAACGGTACGCTGAGCATTTCTCTCGGGCTTCCTTCCTCCGCATGCAGAAAGGATTTTATTCCTATGGTAGCAACCGCAAACAGTGCCAGAGATGCCAATGTGATGCAGAGATACCTTCTTTTCCTGCTTTGTGGCCATCCCTTCATAAGCAGTAGGAAGGTTATCAGCATACTTCCCGCAAGCGCATACAGTGCATTATTCCGGAAAAGCAACATTCCACCGCCAATCAGAACCAGCACTGCCTCCTGCTTTCCACCATTTACTCCGGCATCCGCCGCCTTTCCAAAATACCGGTACATTATGAGCACGTACAACAGCACCAACGCCGAAAACAGCACATCCTTGGTCGTGCTGATCGCCAATATCGAATTGACCGGGAAAAGCGCGAAATACAGCAGCAGGACAATCCTCCACGCCCTATGTACGCCCTTTTGATACAGCATCGTCAGCGCATAGCCAAAGGCTCCGGCCATCAAAAGCATCTGTACAACCGAATAAATTGCCATTCCGGCCGAATAAGAGCCAAGCATCCCTCCCAACCGGAAAAATGCTCCCAGAAACAGGGTATGGAGCAGCGGGTGATGTGTGCTGTAGTCGTGTGCGATCACCTGATAAAGCTGCCCTTCCGCATCGTAGGCAAACACCGAAGGGTAATAAGCCAGAAATATCGGAATCCAGCACAGCAAAATAATCCCCGCATATCCCAGAAAAAGAACTCCGCTCTTTCTTTCCTTCCTCTGCTCCGGCTGCTTTTTGACATCCTTTTTCAGAAGAAATGCACAGCAGGCGGCAAACAAAATTCCAAAACCCACAACGGATATCAGAAACACCGGCAGTCCGGCAACGCTCTCCAGCACCGTTCCATCCCGGCGCAGCCTGCATCCGCATGTATAGCAGAGCCCAAGGATTCCACCAAGCACTCCAGCGCATCGTCTCAGTCTGCGGTCTTTTTCATTCATATAAGAATAGATTGTCACAAATGCTCCCAATGTTCCCAGCACCGCCAGGATACAGAGCAGCCATACCGGGCACTGTGCCGTCCACAGCTCCAAAGTTCCCGACAAACCTATATCTATGACAGATACCCCCAGAGATATTCCTGCCACCATTATCTTTTTTATCGCCTTGTCTTCTTTTATCTTTTCCAAAATGTACTCTCCATCCATCTTTCGTTTCTAACGCAGTTCCCTTGTAGTGTACATGATTCTTTTCCTATTGTTAAGAGTATCTTTGAAAAATGAGGTTCTGCATAAAACGTATACTTGTTGATCGAGAAAAAGCAAGCGTATAGCTACATAAAGGGTAAATAACGACAAAATAGCAAATGATGTTATCGATAGAAAAATAGAATATGATGAATATCGCGAAAAATGATCATGAAGAAAACTGACATTCCGAAGTCCGGATGTCAGTCTTCTGCATCGTCGGTATCTGCTGCAACTGCGGAAACCACAGAAGATACTACGGCAATTACTACCGCCAAAAGAATGATTAAAAGTCCACCGCCCAAAACTACAAACATAAAGCACACTCCCTTTAATATGAATTAAGTTTATTATACCATTTTCCTAACAAAATACAATAAAAAGCCGGAACGAATTGCACTATTTACATTTCCGGCACATATCTGTATAGTATAAAAATAAAGCGATTGTTGCATACACCAGAAAGGATTTCAGAAATGTTTCGTTTATGGGCAAAAGAATTTAAAGATAACCGCATGATCCGTGACACTGTCGTAGAGGACGACAGCAACGATACCAGAACACACAAGGTTTTCCATGCCCTGGATGAAGTATGCTATCGTTTTGATCTCGGCAAGCCAATCTGGCTCGATGCCACCATTCAGGACTTCAAGCGCCATGACAAGGCACGTTTTTCCCAGGATAATTTTATTGAGACTATTGATTTTGATTATCTGGAAATCCATGTGATCGAAGAATAAAGAAAAATAAATTTGCATATTTCTATTGACTCTGTGCACCCTAAGTAGTAGTATCGTATTATATTTAATGTAGTATTTAAAACTACTTGTTAGAGTTCGTAAAGGAGGAATTATCTATGCAAATAACAATTCGTGAACCCGGAAGTGCCATCACACATCTGATTGGCGTCATTTTATCTGTACTGGCAACCACTCCTCTGTTGATCAAAGTAGCTGTTCAGGATGACCACACAGCCTTCATCGCCATGGCAATCTTTATGTGCAGCATGGTTGCTCTCTACAGCGCCAGCACCATATACCACAGTGTAACCGTCAGAGACCGCATTCTGCGCGTCTTTCGTAAGCTTGACCACATGATGATCTTTGTTCTGATCGCCGGTTCCTACACCCCTATCTGTCTCATTGTTCTCGGTGGAAAATCCGGCTACACACTGCTCGCCGTTGTCTGGGGAATTGCTCTGGCCGGCATGACCATCAAGGCCTGCTGGATCACCTGTCCCAAGTGGTTTTCCTCGGTCATCTACATTGCCATGGGCTGGATCTGCCTTGCTGTATTTGGCACACTTTGGAATACCCTGCCTCACAGTGCCTTTCTCTGGCTTCTCGCAGGCGGTATCATCTACACAGTCGGCGGTGTGATCTACGCCCTGAAATTGCCTATTTTCAACGCAAAGCACCGTTTCTTTGGCTCCCACGAGATCTTCCATCTCTTTGTTTTAGGCGGAAGCATCTGCCACTTTATCTTCATGTATCAGTATGTTGCATAAAATTGAACTATCTCTATGAAGAAAGAAAAGGCGAAATAAATGGATTCTCAGAACACATTTATTCCGCCTTTTATAATCTTGTAATTTGCTTCTAATAGCGCAACAGCACTCTCAGAAAACCATATTAGTCATCGTATCCGTTCGGATTGTTGCTCTGCCATCTCCAGGAATCCTCGCACATATCCTTGATTCCGTACTGTGCTTCCCAGCCGAGTTCTCTCTTTGCCTTGTCTGCATTGGAGTAACAGGTTGCGATATCACCCGCACGTCTTCCCTTGATCACATAAGGAATCTTCACACCGGTCGCTTCCTCAAAGTTCTTCACGATATCTAGTACGCTGTATCCTACGCCGGTTCCCAGATTGTAGATGCAAAGTCCGGCTTTCTCCTCAATCTTCTTGAGAGCCTTTACGTGGCCGACTGCCAGGTCAACTACATGGATGTAATCACGGACACCTGTGCCGTCCGGTGTATCGTAATCATTACCGAACACACCAAGCTCTTTCAACTTGCCAACTGCAACCTGTGTGATGTAAGGCATCAGGTTGTTTGGAATACCATTGGGATTCTCGCCGATGGTTCCGCTCTTGTGAGCACCGATCGGGTTAAAGTAACGGAGCAGGATCACATTCCATTCCGGATCTGCTTTCTGTATGTCTGTCAGGATCTGCTCCAGCATGGATTTGGTCCATCCGTAAGGATTTGTACACTGTCCCTTCGGGCACTCCTCTGTGATCGGGATCATGGCAGGATCACCGTATACGGTTGCGGAAGAAGAGAAGATAATGTTCTTCACATTGTGCTTGCGCATCACATCAACCAGCGTCAAAGTACCTGCAATGTTGTTCTCATAATATTCCCAGGGCTTCTGTACGGATTCACCGACTGCCTTGAGTCCTGCAAAATGGATGCAGCAATCGATCTTTTCCTGGTTAAATACCTTTTCCAGTGCTTCCCGGTCTAAGATGTCTGCCTTGTAGAATTTTACCGGCTTGCCGGTGATCTTCTCTACTCTCTGCAGAGACTTCTCACTGGAATTAGAAAGATTATCCAGAACGACCACGTCATATCCTGCGTTCTGTAATTCTACTACCGTATGGGAACCGATATATCCGGCACCGCCTGTTACTAAAATCGTCATATCAACCCTCATTTCTACGCACGCTTTCTCATTTCGAGTTTGTGCCGGGTGCGCGCAGACACAAATCTCGTGTGTAAGGAATCCATATAGGAAAGCTTCTTCACACTTCTCCCCATTTCGGATGTGAATTTGTTTTCTTAACTTACCCTAAGTCTACAAGCTACATGCCATGTATTCAATATAATAATGTTAATGAAAGCTGTCGAAATGTTATAAATGCAAGCCTACAATTCAATGCCGTTCTGCTTGCAGAGCTCTCTTGCCGAATCCACGGAATCCACACCTGTCTTGTTTTTGATCGGAGCAAACTCATGCTCACGGATAACCTCAAATGGCAGGCAGGAATCCAGTTCGTGAATCATATCCAGCACTAACTGCTCAAACTTATAGCCGTTCGGGGTCTCGGGTCTGATATGTTCTCCCTCCTTGCTCAGATAGGGAATCTTCTTCTCTACAACATGAAGCGGAAGTTTTTTGCTTACGATCTCTTCCAGATCTTTTTCACGGAAAAGGTAATTCAGGATGACGCCAAAATTGTAAGCGGGTTCTCCCTTCTCATCCTTAGCCGCCATCAGTTCTTCTGTCATTTCATAATATTCTACGATAGAGGGCTTTCCATCTTCAAGGCACATAGCGCCCACCTTTTCATCCGGAGTCACCTTTCTAACTACCTTGGAACCGACTGCGCTGTTCGTCGCGATCGTGGCACCGACAAAGCAGGGGTCCGCAATTCTCTGCAGTACATTATCTACGGAGAATACGTTGAGCCATTCTACCCCGGCTGCCTTCACTTTATCTGCAACTCCCCATTTCATCATAGAGAGGAACCAGCCGCCGTTGCCATTGGGAGAGGTTGATATCTTATACTTCTCTTCCATGTAAACCTTCCCATTATAATCAGCCGCCGGAGCCATATCCTGCATAAAGAAGGTAATATAGTCAGGATTGTATCCGAAATAATTCTTTTCTTTCAAAAATCTGGTTGTCGTCTCATGGTTCTTATCGCTCGTCATGATGTAGAGCGGAACCCATGCTCCGGCCTGGTGAACCACATCCATAAGATTCTCGATCAGTCTCTGGAAAATATATACATCTCTGGTAATTCCGATATTGTAGACACCCTTTGGCTGGTCTGAACCCAGTCTGGTTCCCATTCCTCCGGCCAGCAGGACAGCTCCCACCTTTCCTTCCCGGATGGCGGTAAGTCCGATCTTTTCAAACTCGTCCTTTCTCTTCTCGATTTCAGGACGCTGCATAACTGCGATCGGTGTGATCTTCCCTCTGGCATCCGGGTGCTGTTTCTTGTCACACATGGCAAGTACGCCAAAGTCCGTATCCTCGATCTGCTTTAGCAGCTGACTCTTTTCTTCCTCGTTCAGTTCGTTGTAGTAATCTAATACGTGAAGCTGTCCGCTCTTTTGCAGCTTCTCATAAGCTTCTTGATATTCCATAGTTTCCTCCCTTTCACGAGTATTTACTTCTATCTAGTTTACCATGTATTTGCCGCCACAACAACTGTTTCCGCCATCACGCGTCAAGGAGTCTGCGTGCCGCATCACGTGAAATCTCCGAAACATGGTTATCTGCAAGATAATTCTCCGCCTCCTGACGGGTCATTTCCTCGAAATCCTGTAACGTCAGCGCTCTGACCGCTTCGTTAACCCGCTGAAAATGTCTCATCAACAGATCAAAGTCCTGTATCCGGTCGATCGTGCTCTCTCCGTACCTGTCCTGCTCCAGTTCGCAGACTGCGATCACCTGCATGGACAGTTTCAGCTCTCCGGTGATATCTGAAGCCTCCATCAGAACGTCGGGCCGTTTCTCAAGACATTTCAGGAAGTACTCCTTCGCCCCGGCGATATCTTTCTGTCTGAAAAAGACGGCAAGCCGCTCCTTAATCTCCGCCGTCTCTCTTTTTTCATCCGTCATTCCCACTTTACACTCATATACCCTGAGCTTTCTGACATGTGCCCAGACCATCAGCAGAAATTCCGAAATAAAGCCGTAAACTCTCTTGTGATAATCGTCATAACCGGACGCATCGATCCTGTCCTGCACCCGGTCAAATATTCCAAACAGCCACGAGCAGTACTCGTCATAGAGCGGTTTGGAACAGACCATCATATTTCCGAAATAGGTTCCTTTGCCATGCACCAGTTTCTCAAAAGCCTCATAATAGTCCGGGTAACTCTCCCGGATAACCTCGCCGACCGCCTGCAGGTCATGCAGGTTATAGTCGCTCGCATAGCCATTATAATAACTATAATTCAGTTTCAGCTTCTTCGAGGTGATGATATCATAGTCCTTCAGAATCTCCTCATATTCCTGTTCCGTCAGGATATTACCCTCTTCGCTGCAGAAATATCTCCGATAATGGCAGATTCCCACATGACCATCCGTCCGGAAATTCTTCCACACCCAGTAAACACCTGTCAGTTCGCCGAAATAGCAGTTCTTTTCAGAGATGTTGTCTCCCGTGTCATCTCCTATATAGCCTAGATCCGCAGACACAGCACGCCCCACCTGAAGTGGAACATACACCGGGTCCTTCGGTGCCGGAAATTTCTTATGTGTCATGGCAAAAACAACCGTTCCCATTCTTTTTTATCCTCATTTCTGCGCACGCTTTTTGCGCATGTCAGGCTGTCTCTTTCTGTATTTCGGTCCTTCGTTTTTCCAGAATGACAGCCATTTTCTTTTTGACAAGGAAATAAGCCGGTATCAGGAAAATATCCGCAAAGATCCACGCAAGAGGATTCGCAAAGCACACTGCCGGGAATCCAAAAGCCGGAACCAGAACAAATCCCGCAAGTCCTCTCGCAAGCATTTCAAACGCCCCTGCAAATACTGCCAGCTTGCTGAAGCCCATTCCCTGAATGAGAAACCGGACAATATTGACCAACGCAAGCGGAAAATAAAACAGGACGTTCACACGGATAAACACATAGGCGTTTGCCAGAATAACTGTCTCACCCGCATCCAAAAACAGTAGCAGCAACACCTGCCCCAAAGTAAAGACAACCCCTACGGCAATCAGGGAATAGAGCAGTCCAAGCAGGGTACAGGACTTGAGTCCTTTTCCTACTCTGTCAAGATCACCCGCACCTATATTCTGTCCTCCGTAGGTTGCCATTGTCGAACCCATCGCATCAAACGGACACATCAAAAGCATGCTCACCTTATTTCCCGCTGTGACAGCGGCCACGGCATCTGATCCGATCCCATTGACCGCACTCTGCAAAATAACGCTGCCGATCGCCGTAATGGAATACTGCAGCCCCATCGGGATTCCCATATTGCACAGTCTTGCCACACATTCACCATTCCACTTCCACTCTTCTCCCGAGAGGTGCAGAATCGGATATTTGCGGCACATATAAATCAGACAGCAAACTCCCGCAATCGCCTGTGAGAGAACTGTCGCAACAGCTGCACCAGCCACTCCCATCGGAATGACGATGATCAGCAGCAGATCCAGAAAGATATTCAAAACGGCCGCCATCACAAGAAAGATGACCGGCGTACGGCTGTCTCCGAGAGAGCGGATGATTGCCGCCGTTACATTGTACAAAAACACCACCGGAATTCCGATAAAAATAACAATAATATAGTCATATGCCCCATCGATAATGTTCTCCGGTGTCCGCATCCACTGCAAAATAGAGCGGCACAGAAGTGACACTACGACTGTCATGACCACCGCAAAAATCACGGAAAGCCACACACTGTTTGCCACAAATCTCCGCAGCTTCGGTGCGTTCCCCGCGCCAAATTCCTGTGCGATCGGAAGCGCAAATCCGTTGCATACTCCCATACAGAATCCTATGATCAGAAAATTCACAGAGCCGGTAGCCCCAACGGCTGCCAGCGCTTCTACTCCCAGATAGTGGCCGACGATGATCGTATCCACCATGCTGTAGAACTGCTGAAACAAAAGTCCAAACAAAAGCGGTACGGCAAAGCCCAGAATCAGTCTCATAGGGCTGCCCTTTGTCATATCTTTTTCCATGAGATTCCTCTCTTTCTGTGCCTCTATCACAGGTATCATAGCAGAAACCTTCCGGCACTTCAATCACTACATTTCTTTTTTTCAGGGGGCACAAAGCCCCCGGAATGCGGAGGCATCCGGGGACTTGCGCGTAAAGGTTTGTTTATGAAAAAGGAAAAAAAGTATTAAGCTATTTAGCCAGTCTGATAACGTTCCAGCTCTTCTTCTCGAAGACTGCTGTGAGGATACCCTGATCAACCTTGGAGTTTCCTCCTGTTCTCGGAGCTACACAGTTCGGATTCTCCTCTGTGTTCACCGCTTTCAGGTCATCATTCTGCATAACGATATGTTCTACGACACGATAGTCTTCAAACTGTCTCATATCCAACGTCATCTCCATATCCTCTTCCAGATCCTTGTTGACTGCAAAGACAACCAGCTCGTTCTTCTCGTCATTCTCTACAACAACACAATCCAGATATGGTGACTCACCATGCTGCTTTGCCTCATAAACAGGGGAATTTACGATCGTGTTGAGAACCGTTCCCTGTCCCATGGTAGCTGCGTGCATATAAGGATAGAAAATAGTCTGTCTCCATGCCCCGGTATCCGAAGTCATGATCGGTGCAATAACGTTGACAAGCTGTGCCAGACATCCGATCTTGACACGGTCTGCATGACGGAGCATTGTGATCAGAATACTGCCGACCAGAAGAGCGTCTTCAAAATTGTAAATATCCTCAAGCTGATGCGGCTTCTGAATCCACTTTTCCAGCTTGGAATCTGCCTCGTTGGAGTGATACCATACATTCCACTCATCCAGGGAGATGTTAATATTTTTCTTTCCGTGATGTTTTCCCTTCACGTAGTCACAGATTGCTGCAACACTAGTAATAAACTGATCAAGATCTACGCTGCTTGCAAGGAAGTTCGCAGAATCGTTATCCCGGTTCCCATAGTACTGGTGCATCGATACATAGTCCACTGTATCGTAGCACTCATCCAGCACCGTAGCCTCCCACTCACCGAAGGTAGGCATATGGGAATAGGAGCTTCCGCAGGCAACCAGCTCGATTGACGGATCAAGTGTCTTCATCACCTTACCGGTCTCATGGGCAAGTCTCGCGTACTCTGTCGCTGTCTTATGACCAATCTGCCAGGGACCGTCCATCTCATTTCCCAGGCACCATGTCTTAATATTATGTGGCTCCTCATAGCCGTGCTTTCTTCTCAGGTCGCTCATCTGTGTGCCACCCTTGAAGTTACAATATTCCAGAAGGTCTTTCGCTTCCTGGATTCCGCGTGTTCCAAGGTTAACCGCCATCATGATATCGCTTCCGGCCTTCTTGGACCAGTCTGCAAACTCGTTCAGTCCGAACTGATTGCTTTCCACAACCTGCCATGCAAGGTCTACCTGACTGGGTCTGAGTTCCTTCGGTCCAACACTGTCTTCCCATTTGTAACCGGATACGAAATTGCCGCCCGGATATCTGACGATCGGCACCTGACACTCCTTTACAAGCTCCAGTGTATCCTTACGGAATCCCTGCTCATCCGCAAACCTGCTCTCCGGCTGATAAATGCCCTCATATACGGCTCTGCCGAGATGCTCGATGAAGGAACCGTACAGTCTCTTGTCAATCTTTCCGGTTACAAAATACTTGTCAATAATTACCTGCGCTTTTTTCATGTTCTTCTCCATTCCAGATTTTATACGAATTCGCTTTATCTTTACACTGATGTTGTAACTAAAAGTTTATCAGATTTCTTTAATTTATCTATATCTTTTCTTCCGTTGTATTTGACTTTTTTTCCGGTATTCGCTATGCTAAACCAAACAGAGCCCATTGCCTTTACGGCATGATGCTTCGAACTAATAGAGAGGAAACCGATTCTATGTTTCATATCACTTACTGCGACTATAACAGGACAAACCCGGACTACGATATCATCAACAGGCCTTACGGCAGCGGCGACTATCTGCTGCTCCTGTTCTGGACTCCTATGAAGGTTCATCTGTACGACAAGATCATCCAGACCAGAGAGGGGGCTTTTCTGCTCTTTTCTCCCGGTTTTCCGCAGGTCTATCAGTCAGTCCGTCGTTTTCACAACAGCTTTATTCACTTCACCTGCGATGACGATCTGTTTGTGAAGGAGTACGACATTCCCCTGAATCAGGTTATCTATCCTTCCAATCCGGCGCTTCTCAATGAACTGTGCCGCAGCATTTACGTGGAAAATGTCTCCAAGATGGATTTCTACGCACAGCAGAGCGACCATCTCATGCATCAGCTCCTTATCCTGTTATCCAGACAGTACCATATCTGCCGGGAGGATTCTGCCGCATCCGGCTCTCTCTACCCGCAGTTCCAGAAGGCCCGCACAGAGATTCTGACCAACATCGACAGAGACTGGTCCTCCTCCACGATGGCCGCCCTCACCAATCTGGGCATCAGCCAGTTCTACCATTATTATAAGCTTTTCTTCAACCGTTCCCCGAAGGCCGAGCTGCTTGATGCCCGTCTGGAGCGTGCAAAGTATCTGCTTCAGATTGAAAAGCTGCCCGTGTCCCAGGCCGCCGTCCAATCCGGTTTCGACAATCTTTCCCACTTCACGAGGTACTTCAAGAGCTGCTTTGGCATGTCTCCTTCCGAATACGCAAACACCCGGGTGCTTACGGATCAGTAAGCCCCGGGTGTCATATCCTGTATAATTTTTATATAGTTCCTGTTTCTTTCTATTTTCCTTCGTAGATGATGACGCTGTCCACATCGTAGCCTTTCAGACGTTCTCTTCCCTTCAGCCCTGCGAGTTCCATCAGGAAAATCACCTTCACCACTTCTCCGCCAAGCTCCTCGATCATCTGGATTGCCGCCTCGATCGTACCGCCTGTTGCGATCAGATCATCGACCACAACAACCTTCTGTCCGGGTTTGATCGAATCCTTGTGCATCTCGATCACCGCACTGCCATACTCCAGATCATATTCCTTGGAAATCGTCTCCATCGGAAGCTTTCCCTTCTTACGTACCGGAACAAACGCTTTGTGTAAGGCGTAAGCAATGGGAACCCCGAAAATAAATCCTCTGGACTCTGTCCCCACGATCACATCAAAATCCAACCCATCCAGCATAGCCTTCATGGAGTCAATCGCCATAGCAAGTCCGTCCGCGTCCTGCAACACGCTGGTCACATCCCGGAAAATAATTCCCTTCTCCGGAAAATCCGGAATGCTGCGCACATAATCCTCCATCTTCTTCATCTGTCATTCCTCCGTTTTTTGATTTAAGAATACCACATTTTGTCTTGTTACGGTACGGTTTTTGTTGACTTTTTGAATGCCTTGCGCTAAATTGGTTCTACTATCGTCTTTATCTATATTATGAAGGGGGAAAATTATGAAATACAGAAGTAAAAACCAGGAAGCAGATGCATTTTATCCTAAAATCCTGAAGCTTGTTATTCCAATCGTTATTCAGAATCTTCTGAGTGCCGCTGTGAACTCGGCCGATGTCGTGATGCTCAACTATGTCGGGCAGTCATCCATCTCCGCCGTCTCCCTTGCGTCCAACTATGCCAATGTTCTGTTTATGGTCTATTACGGACTTGGCACCGGAGCCTCCATGCTCTGCGCACAATACTGGGGCAAAAAGGATCTGCAACCCATCCGCATCGTGGAGGGGATCGCACTGCGCTTTTCCATCCTGATCACTCTGGTTTTCTCTTCCTTTGCATTGTTCGCACCCCGGCTGATGATGCAGCTTTTCACAAAGGACACTGAGCTGATCACCATCGGTGCCGGCTACCTGCGGGTGATGTCTGTCACCTATCTGTGCTGGTGCATTATAGAGATTTATCTGTCGATCCTGCGCAGTATCGGTCATGTGACGGTGTCTATGTGCCTGAATGTCCTGGCTTTCGTGCTGAACATCTTTTTAAATGCCGTCTTTATTTTCGGCCTGTTTGGGGCACCGAAGCTCGGAGCCACCGGTGTTGCCATGGCAACTGCTCTTTCCCGCATCATCGAATTGACCGGTTGTATCATCGTGTCTCTGTGCAGCCATGATATCCGGCTCAACCCAGCTTACATGTTCCTGCGCAACAAGCTACTGGTAAAAGATTTTATTCATCTGGCCCTTCCTGCTCTGCTCAATGATATCTCCTGGAGTGTGGCTTTCTCCATGTACTCCGTGATTCTGGGTCACCTGGGAACCGATGCCGTGGCAGCGAACTCCCTGGTCATCGTAGTGCGCAACTTCGGTACCGTTCTGTGCTTCGGTACGGCGAGCGCAGGAGGAATCCTGCTTGGCAACGTCATGGGACAGGGCAATCTGGAACTGGCACGCAGCTACGCACGCAAGATTCTCAGGTTGACTGTGATCACCGGAGCGGTCGGCGGTGTGCTGATCCTTGCCGTCACTCCTTTCGTGCTGCATTTTGCCTCGTTGACAGACACGGCTATGCACTATCTGAAATATATGCTACTGATCAATTCCTATTATATTATGGGAGCCGCCGTCAATACGACCCTGATCGCCGGTGTCTTCCGTGCGGGCGGTGATAGCCGTTTCGGTATGATCTGCGATACGGTCGATATGTGGTGCTACGCCGTTCCACTGGGTTTCATCGCCGCATTTGTGTTTAAACTCCCGGTGATCGTGGTCTATTTCCTGCTCTGCACCGATGAGTTTGTGAAATGGCCCTGGGTTCTCAAACGTTACAAGAGCGAAAAGTGGCTCAAAAACATTACCCGTGATGACCTGTTTCAGGAAAACAACTAGATACCGCCAGTGCATACATTTTCCTCGTCACCATAATAAAAAGCCGGTAACCGCTGTTTTTCAAGCGTATTATCGGCTTCTTGATTTTATGTCTAAATCTGCTGGGTTCCTTCCGTATATCTTGTCAGGAACTGTCTTGTTCTCTCTTCCTGCGGGTTATCAATGACCTGTCTGGGATCTCCCTGCTCTACGATCACACCATCGTCCATGAAAATAAGCTGATCTGCCACATCTCTCGCAAATGCCATCTCATGTGTGACAATGATCATGGTCGTCTTCTGCGCCGCAAGTCCACGAATTACTTTCAGCACCTCACCGGTAAGCTCAGGATCCAGTGCTGAGGTCGGCTCGTCAAAACACAGGATGTCCGGTTTGAGCGCAAGCGCTCTCGCAATGGCCACACGTTGCTGCTGTCCTCCGGAAAGCTGATGCGGATAATGGTTCATGCGGTCTGCAAGTCCCATCTCGGCAAGAAGTTCTTTCCCATGCTGCTCGATCTCATCCAGGATCGCTTTCTTGTTCTGTTTGAAATCCGGCCTCTCCTTTGCCAGAAGCTGTTCTGACAACGTAACATTCTCAAGTGCTGTGTACTGCGGAAACAGATTAAAATTCTGAAATACCATTCCGAAATGCAGCCTCTTGATGCGCAGTTCTTTTTCTCTCTCCCTGCTCGGCACCGCCGCGTCAAACAGTTTCTCTCCCTTGACCGTGATCGTTCCCTGATCTGCCGTCTCCAGAAAGTTCAGGCACCGCAGCAGAGTTGTCTTACCGGAACCGGAGGAACCGATGATCGCAAGTGCATTTCCTTCTTCCAGCGAGAAGCTGACATCCTTCAAAACCTGCGTGGAACCAAAATGCTTTTCAATATTTTTTACTTCCAGAATCGCCATTTTCGTTCCTCCTACCTGAAATAGTCCAGCTTGCGCTCAATAAAATTGAACAACAGTGTCAAAATACCCACAAAGATCAAATAAAATACACCGGTATAGAACAGCGGCCATGTCAGACCGTTGCTCTTCATAAAGGAATATCCGGCAAAGGTCAGCTCATAGGCGGCAATGATACGCGCCAGTGAGGTGTCCTTCACCAGGGTAATGATCTCATTCGACATCGGAGGCACGACTCTCTTTACCATCTGTAAAAGCGTGATCTTAAAGAAAATCTGTGTCTTCGTCATGCCAAGCACCTGCCCGGCCTCTCTCTGTCCTGCCGGAACACCTTCGATACCGCCCCGGAAAATTACCGAGAAATAGCAGGCATAGTTGATACTGAATGCCACAACCGTCGCTGTGATACGCCCTGTCTCATTTCCGCTCCAGATATTATGTCCCAGCCAAAGTCCCGGGCCATAGAAAATAATGATCAGCTGGAGCATCAGCGGTGTCCCGCGGATTACCCATACCAGAAGATTTACCAGATAACGCAGCGGCTTAAACTTGCTCATGGCACCAAACGCAATGACAAGTCCCAGCGGAAGCGAAAAGATCAAGGTAAATATAAAAATCTGAAAGGTTGTTAGCAAACCGCCCATCAGCGAGCGTGTGACATTCCAAAACATGTTTCTTCTCCCAAAATCAAATTACTGTGCTACTACAATAACCTGTGCGTTGTTGCAGTATGCATTTGTGCACTCCATAGCCTCTGTCACTTCACTTGTAAGTGTCATACCATTCCATACAACGTCGATGTTCTTGGATTCCAGCTCCATGATCTTGTTATCCCAGTCGATCTCTACAAACTGAGCTTCCACACCGAGCTTCTCTGCTACCATACGTGCCATATCTGCATCAAAACCGATCCACTCACCGGATTCATCCTTGTAGTCCATCGGTGCAAAGTCTGTAATACCAACGATCAGAGTACCCTTATCCTTGATATAGGCAACATCGCTGTCTGACTCAGCCTCTGTAAACTCGCTCTCGCTCTGCTCAACCAGCGCTTCCTGTACACCATAAGTAGTTGCTGTCTCCAGCATGGAACCGTCTGCATAGCTCTCTGCAAATACAGAGTTGATGAAAGAAGCAAGGTCAGAACCTTTACGGCAGCCTACGCCGTACTCTTCTGTTGTCAGCTCATCGGTATGTGTCAGGTTCGGGTAGCTGGTTCCCTCACCGATCATAGCGCCTGCCATCAAAAGGTCAATGATCGCTGCATCGGATGTACCGGATGCCACTTCCATCAGGGCATCTGCCTGAGATGCTACGGAATTGATCTGGAATCCCTTTTCCTGTGCTACTTCTTCTCCTGCGGAGCCTGCCTCTACAGCGTATACGATCTGAGTGTCCTCGCTGCCCTCCTGAGCTGCGTCCTGTGTCTCCTCTGTTGCGGCATCGTCTGTTGTTTCCTCAGCTGCTGCCTCTGTGTCTGTTGTTGTCTGTGCTGCATCGTTAGATGAGCCACATCCTGTCAGCAGTGATCCCATGGTCAGAGTCACTGCCATCATCAGTGCAAGTTTCTTTTTCATAATCTTCTCCTCATTTCTGCACGCATGTATCGTGCTTGTTTGTAACTATTCAGACTCTCCATATTCGAGTCACCCTGAGAATAGTTACCTTTTTTTCATAAATACTTCTGTATTCTAACACACTGCCACATTAAAGTAAATCCCTATTTTATGCCCTTTACAGGCGTTTTAGCGGTCATCCGCAGGCATTCGCACAGGTATCATAATCGCAAAAACAGGCAGTGCATCCTGCACCGCCTGTTCCGGTTTTACAAATATTCCCGCATATCCCTGATCAGTGTCTCCTCGGCCTCGATCGCCTCTTTGGCAAGCTTTTTGACTTCCGGCTTCGCAGCACGGTACTGGTGCAGGTAACGGTACAGGGATTTGACACCCATGTTGCAGCCATCCGTGATCAGGTCAGCCACAACCCTGTCAGAATCCTCTTCTGTAAATTTTACATTTGTCTTCATCCATGACATGACCTTTGCCATTGTAGCCGGTTCTTTGCCCTCATCATGGTATTCCTTCAAATACTCATGTGTCTGGTCTCCCAGCCTGCAATGGGTATCTCTGCTCTGTTGCAGAAGATTCTCCAGATGGTCATTCTTCACGTGGGGCATCACATCCTCAAGCGAGGAAATCCCCATTTTAATTCCGGCATTACACTCTCTAAGTAACTTGATCGTATCGTCTTCCATAAGCAGCCTCCTTTTTCCTTAGTATGAACGGGAAAGCTGCTCCTGATACATTTACTTTCCGCTCTTCTGTTCCATGGGCGGCAGGATCTTTTTCAGGAAGGTCAGCAACACTACCATCAACAAGATTGAGATCGGCAGGCAGATCCACACATTCTGTACAAATCCCGCAATAATGTAGGATACAAAGGATACACCCGCTGCCACAACCGCATAGGGAAGCTGTGTGGACACATGGTTGACATGGTCGCACTGCGCTCCCGCAGAAGCCATGATCGTCGTATCCGAAATCGGTGAACAGTGATCGCCACAGACTGCACCTGCCATACATGCGGAGATGGAAATGATCATCAGACTTTCGTTAGTATTGGAAAATACCGCTACGACAATCGGGATCAGGATTCCGAAGGTTCCCCATGAAGTTCCTGTCGCAAAGGCAAGGAAGCAGCCAACCAGGAATACAATCGCCGGAAGGAAGCTCATAAAGCTGCCTGCTGCAGACTGCATGGCATTTGCTACAAATTCCTTTGCACCAAGACTGTCCGTCATTGCTTTCAGGGTCCATGCAAAGGTCAGGATCAGGATCGCCGGTACCATGGCCTTAAACCCTTCCGGG
The DNA here is from genome assembly GCA_934385475.1 of uncultured Lachnospiraceae bacterium. Lineage (GTDB taxonomy): Bacteria > Bacillota > Clostridia > Lachnospirales > Lachnospiraceae > UBA3282. The sequence continues at coordinate 23,030 of CAKRPS010000020.1, forward strand.
ATACAGCCCATACATTCCTTAAATGACAATACTTTTCTGCAGATAAACAGGATCACTGTGATCACCAGACCAAAGAAGCTTCCGATGGCAAGTCCTACCGAGGCATCGCTTTGGGAAAATGCTGTCACAAAATCTGTTCCCTCAAAGAAACCACCTGTATAGATCATTCCGATCACACAGCACACAACAAGACAGAGGATCGGGATCAACAGATCAAGCACATGTCCCTTTTCATTCTCCTTCTGCTCCTGCGTGGCATTCGCATAAGGTCTCTCCGGTGTGGTGTAGATATCTCCGTTGATGGCATTTTTCTCATGTACTGCCATCGGGCCAAATTCCACCTTCATGACCGCCATAGACACCATCATTACGATCGTCAGGATCGCATAATAATTGTAAGGAATTGCCCTTACAAACAGGGAAAGTCCATCTTCTCCCTCCACAAAGCCGCTGACAGCAGCCGCCCAGGAGGATATCGGCGCAATAATACATACCGGTGCCGCTGTCGCATCGATCAGATAAGCCAGCTTTGCCCTTGACACATTGTGCTTATCTGTCACCGGACGCATAACGCTTCCCACCGTAAGACAGTTAAAATAGTCGTCAATAAAGATCAGCACGCCAAGCAGGATCGTCGCAAGCTGTGCTCCCACGCGTGTCTTGATCCGCTTGCTTGCCCATCGTCCAAACGCTGCGGAACCGCCTGCCTTATTCATCATTGCCACAAGGGAACCGAGGATTACCAGAAAGATCAGGATACCCACATTGTAGCTGTCGGACAGGACGTTGATGATACCACCATTAAAGATGTGCAGCACCGTTCCCTCAAAGCTGAAATTGGAATACAGCATTGCTCCCACCAGTATTCCAATAAACAGGGAACTGTAGACCTCCTTGGTGATCAGTGCCAGCACGATCGCTACAATCGCCGGTACGAGCGCCCAGAAGGTTGCAAACATTGCCGGTTGTGTTGCTTCTTCCTCTGCCGCCTGCACCAGCATCGGACAGCAGATCATGATCGCTGCCAGCAGCATTCCCGCCGGCAACACTCTTCTTTTGTTGCTCTTCATTTCTTCCTCCTTCTTAGTTTGTATATCCAAAAACCCCGGCAGAAACGATCTGTCGGGGTTCAAGTATCCCTTATGAAGCTGTAGACAGATTACTCTGCATCTGCCTCAGTATACTTTACAGCCAGATCAGAAATGGTTCCGTCTGCAAGCATGCTGTCGATTGCTTTGTTGATAACATCCAGAAGAGCTGTGTTGCCTTTCTTTACTGCGATTGCATATTCCTCAGACTCAAATGCTTCCGGATCTTCTACAATCTTAAGGCCTTCGTTGTCGCTCACATACTTCTGTGCAGTAGCGGAGTCGATTACTACGACATCACACTTGCCGTTTGCAAGCTCCATAACAGCCTCTGTACCCTTCTTGAATGCCTCATACGGATATCCCATATCCTTTACGCATACTTCACCGGTATAACCCTGTACAACACAGATCTTCTTGTCTGCCATATCAGCAGCTGCTGCAATGTCAGAATCCTCTCTTACGATCATAACCTGTGTAGCTGTATAGTAAGGTGTAGAGAAATCTACAGCTTCTTTTCTCTCATCGGTAACTGTCATACCTGCGATAACTGCATCGATCTGACCATTCTGAAGTGCTACTAACAGAGAGTCAAACTCCATGCTCTCCATAGCTGCCTGCATACCATTCTCTTCAGCGATCTGCTTTGCAATTGCCATATCAATACCATCAAACTCATCGATCACACCGTCTGCTGTGATGAACTCAAAAGGCGGGAACTCCGGGTTGGTTGCAAAAGTGATAACACCCTCTTTTACAGTCTCCAGTGCTGCGTCCTCTGTTGTCTCCTCAGTTGCTGCTGCATCCTCAGTCTCGGTTGCCTCCTCGGCTGCTGCGTCAGTCTCCTCTGTTGCAGCTTCTGTTTCCTCTGCTGCGGTCTCCTCAGCCGGTGCTTCGGTTGTTGTGTCTGCTGTGCTGCCACAGCCTGCAAGTACACCTGCTGTCATTGCGGTAGCAAGTACCATTGCCAATACTTTCTTTTTCATAATATTTCTCCTCCTGAATCTTGTTTCTATCTCAAACAGTACCCTCTCGGAATACTGATGCGACCTGTTGTATTATAGTCTTCTCTGCGTTTCCTTGCAAGAGCGTTTTTAAAGTACCTTGCTCAGGAAATTCCGGGTTCTTTCGTTCTGCGGGTTGCCGAACACCTCTTCCGGCGTACCGCTCTCCATCACGATTCCCTGATCGATAAAGAGTACCCGGGAAGCCACCTCTCTGGCAAATCCCATCTCATGCGTAACGATTACCATCGTCATTCCGGACTTCGCCAGATCCTTCATAACATCCAGAACCTCTCCGACCATCTCCGGGTCAAGCGCTGAGGTCGGCTCATCGAAAAGCATGATCTCAGGGTCCATTGCAAGTGCTCTGGCGATCGCCACACGCTGCTTCTGTCCACCAGAAAGCTGTGCCGGATATGCGTCTGCCTTCTCCTCAAGATTTACCCGCCTGAGAAGCTCTTTGCCCTTCTCCACGGCCTGTTCCTTCGACATCTTTTTCAGAAGCACAGGTGCCAGGGTAATATTGTCCATGATCGTCAGATGGGGAAACAGGTTAAACTGCTGGAAAACCATTCCCATTTTCTGCCTGATACGGTTTACGTTGATCTTCGGATCGGTGATCAGCTCATCATCCACATAGATCTCGCCTTCCGTCACATCCTCAAGCAGATTCAGACAACGCAGAAAGGTACTTTTGCCGGAACCGGACGGACCAATCACCACGACAACCTCTCCCTGACTGACATGCTCGTCAATTCCGTTAAGTACGGACAAATCTCCAAATTTTTTATGCAAATTCTTTACTTTAATCATCTTTGTTCCTCATTTCTGCGCACGCTTTTTGCGCATGACGAGTTTGTGTCACGTGTACGCAGACACAAATCCCGCGATTGAAAAATTTCATCTGCCGGGTGTACCTCTATCTGGCGTCTGACTTTCTGAGTCTGTACTCGATTCTGCCGAGCAGAAGTGTCAATATCTTGATCAGAACATAGTAAATGACTGCCGTTCCGATCAGGGGTGCAAATGCAATAAAGGTCGCACTCTTGATAAAGTCGCCCGCTTTCTGGATATCCATCAGACCCACATATCCCACGATGGCTGTCTCCTTGATCAGCACGATAAACTCATTGCAAAGCGCCGGAAAAATATTCTTGACCGCCTGCGGAATGACAATTCTTGTCATTGTCTGATAAGCGCTCAGTCCCAGTGATCTGCCGGCCTCTGTCTGTCCCTTGTCGATGGAAAGAATACCGGCTCTGATAATCTCCGACACGTAGGCACCGGAATTGATACCAAATGCGATCGCCGCAATGATCCATTTATCCAGATTGACCGACGCAAAGATAACAAAGTAAATGATCATCAACTGTGTGACGGACGGTGTTCCTCTGATAATGTCCGTATACAGCCCTCCGAAAAATCTCGGAAGCTTCTTTTTGGAAAGGTTACAGAGTGCGATCAGCATTCCGATCAGGATTCCCAGTACGATCGCAAGCAGGGAAACCTTGATGGTCACTCCCACACCGCTGACAAGCAGCTTGTAACGATCCTCTTTAATAAAACACTTATAAAATGTATCTGCAAAATTGGCCGTCCATTCACTAAACCAGTTCATTTGTTCCTATTTCCTTTCATTGCACTGCGATTATCCCAGCGCTGTCCTGTTGCCCTACTGTTCATGATAAAGTATCTTATCACATCAATTCATGAAAATAAAGCATAAATATTCAAATCTGTCGTATTTATATAAGCCCTAAGCCTCTTCCCGGAAACGGACCGTACCGGTTGCCGGGTCCATGGACTCCACGATGGCAAGGGACTCAAGCTGATATCCAAGGTTACGGATGATCTGTCCTCCGGTCTGAAATCCTTTCTCAACGGCAATTCCGATTCCCTCTACCTGTGCGCCTGCCTGATTTACGATCGAGATCAGGCCCTGCAGTGCACAGCCGTTTGCAAGGAAGTCATCTATGATCAATACATGATCTTCCGGTCCTAAGAATTTCTTTGAGACGATGACCTGATTCTTACACTTATGGGTAAAGGACTCTACCTCTGCCACATACATATCTCCGTCAATGTTCACGCTCTGGTGCTTTTTGGCAAAAACAACAGGAACCTTAAAGTGCTGCGCCGCGATACAGGCAATTCCAATCCCGGATGCCTCGATGGTGACAATCTTGTTGATCGTCTTACCGGCAAAGCGCTTCTCCCACTCCTTGCCCATCTCCTCAAAAAGTGCAATGTCCATCTGATGATTCAGAAAGCTGTCCACCTTCAGAACATTTCCTTCCTTTACGATTCCGTCCTTCAAAATTCTTTCTTCCAGAAAATTCATTTGTATCCTCCCTCTCGTCTGTCTTTTGTTGCTGACCCCAAATACTCTGTTTTTTATTTTACAAAAAAGGCCTTGAATCATCAAGGCCTTCCTTTACATTTTATATATACACTCTTATTTAACTGTTACAGCTGTGATATGCGGGTTAACTCCCTCATACCAGTATAAGAAACCTTCCATATCAACTGTATCGCCAACCTTCAGATTCTTTACTGCGTTGTAAACATCTGTTGTCTTGTCGCAAAGATAAGACTCTACGGTAAAGCTGTATGTCTCTCCGTTGCTTGATACCTTGAAATACAGGTCATCTCCGTCAGAACCGGAACCATCCCAGCCGTACAGATATGCTGCTCCGTCACCGGAATCTTCTACGGTCATACCCTTAAAGGTTACGAACTGGTTCTGGTAGTTGATCAGATCATCGCTTCCAAGCTTGTCTGTCACATCCAGTGCCTCAGCTACAAAGTTGCCATCCTCAATTTCATAAGTAGCATCTGTGATCTCTACTTCTCCGGACCACTCTGATTTATATCCGGTAACCTTAATCTTGGTTCCTACGGTAAGCTTGTCATAATCTTCCTGTGTACAAGGCATGTTATAAATGAAGTATGCTCCATCCTGATCCTGTGTATAGAAGGTAGCTTTGCCCTGTCCTTCTTCTTCCCACCAGGACTGCTTTGCCTGAACGTATGTCTCAACAACAACCTCTGTATCCAGCTCTGCTGCCACATACTCTTCATAGGTCATAACGCCTTCAGACTTTGCATCTGCTGCTGCGTCCTCTGTCTCAGCCTCAGCTGCATCTGCCTGCTCAGCCTCTGTATCTGCTGCCTCAGCGGTATCCTCTGTTGTCTCTTCTGTTGCGGTTTCCTCAGCTGCTTCCTCTGTTGCAGCCTCGGTCTCTGTGTTCTGGCTCTCTGTCTGTGCAGATGAACCACATGCGACAAGTGAAAATGTCATAGCACCTGTCAAAAGAACTGCGATAAACTTTTTCATGTTACTCCTTGCTCCTTTCATCTTCTCCTCATGAATGTTGCTTAAAGCATCGTAACTATTCAACACCCCATTCGCAAAATCGCCTTTTCAAGGCTTTGAACAGTTACAAAACATCGTAGTCATTGTAACCACAATTCCCAAATAAATCAATGTTTTTTTCGTTTTTTGCTCTTTTGCATGTCAATTACCACATAAAGAAAAATGCAAAACCATACAACTCCAAGCGAAATCAAAAGAATCACGGAAGTGGCCGGAAGCGGTCCAAGGTCCTGTTTACCGGACACATCTCCGCGTCCCTGCCCCAGCCGGTACAGCGCTGCAACATCCTGAAAAAGCGTATCCAGATAGGCATCATCGACCGTCTCTTTTCTGCGGACTGACTTCACAACGTTCTCGATCAGCTGGCCGGATGCATCTCTCAGAGAGGCCGAACCATTAAACACCGGCGTCACAAAGGTATCCCCGACGTGCTCCATCAACAGCTTTGAGGCTTTGATCTTCACCGCATAATGCGTATTGTTATCCTCCCCTGCCCTCGCAAGATAATCCTGATACTCCGCGGATTCCTGCGCTCTTGTTGTGACAGGGATATAGCCTTCTGTCTCCGCGTAAGCCGTCTGTACCTTATCCGTCAGAAGATACTGCGCAAACAGCCAGGAAGCCAGCACCTCCTGCGAATCCTTCTTATTAAAGACACAGACCGACGGTCCCTGCGAGATCATCTGCGGATGCTCCGTGTCAAACTGCGGCACCATCATTACTTCCGTCTCAAATTCCACCAGCTTGTCCTCACTGATATCGGAAAGTGGGGCATCCGTTCCCATCCAGGTCGCGCCCGCCGTAGAATCCACTGCAAAGATACACTGTCCGGCATTCAGGAAGTTCGCCGGATAGCTGGATATCTTAAAGGTAGAAAAGGCTCTCGTCTTACCGTGCTCTGCGATCGTCTTTAAAAGGTCTCTGGTCGTATCATTAAACAGCAGGATGTCTCCCTGTTCATCCGAATACTCCGCACCCTTCTGCTTTAGCATCTGGATCATCATATTGTCGGTGGACTTATAGATAAACGGGATCATCACGTCCTGTCCGTTGATGGCAAACTGCCCTTCGGCATTCTTTTCCATCGCCTTCTCGGAAACCTCCCACACAAAATCCCAGGTCAGGGTCTCCGGCAGGGTATAGCCCAGTTTCTCCACATAGTCCTTGTTCACGTAGCAGGCTTCCGTGGAACGCATATAAGGGAGCGCATAATGTCTCTCCTGAATGACCCCTTCCTCCAGAAACTGCGGAACGATCTCTGCTTGCGTCACACCGTCATACCGCACTGCACTGCCCCCGAGTCCATACTGCCCATCCGCCATAAGCTCATCAAGCGGTACCACCACATTATTTCCGGTCAGGTAGGTTGCTATATGATCCGGATACGTAATGCAGACATTCGGTGTGGTATCGGTCGCAATGTTGGTGATCACATCATTGTAAATATCTCCATAGTTCGTATACAGGCGCAGATTCACCGTAATGTTGGGATAAATCTCTTCAAAATCCCGGATTGCCTGCTCATAAATGGCCGTCTGCGTCTTGTTCGTATCATTCTTGGCCCAGAAGGTAATCTCATAATTTCTGCTCTCGTCAAACTCCGCAGGCACCGTAAATTCCTGCGAACCTTTGGCTCCGTGGCAGCCGGTAAGCGCTGCGCTTCCCGCCAGCAGCATAGCTGCCGCAAGCCCCGCCCGGCGCACACCTTTTTTGCTCTGCTTCAAACCGTATTTTCCCATCAGCCCTTGGTTCCTCCTCTTGATACACCTTCCATGATCTTATCCCGAAACAGCAGGAAAAGTACGATCAGCGGTACCGAAATTACAACCACGGCCGCCATCATGGCCGGTATATTCTCTCGTCCAAAGCCGTTTTCGCGGATCTCCTGGATTCCATTTGACACCAGATAATAGTTCTCATCATCTGTGATCAGGCGCGGCCATACATAAGAGTTCCAGCATTCTATGATCTTCAGGATCGCAATCGTTATCAGCGTCGGCCTGCAGACCGGTACCATCACCTTAGCCAGATATTTCAGATCCGAGGTCCCATCCACCTTCGCCGCATAGTACAGGGAATCCGGAACCTGTGCGAAATTTTCTTTCAGCAGATAAATATAGAACACCGAAGTAACAGATGGCAGGATCAGACCGGTAAAGGTATTTCTCATCCCCATATTGGTGATGGTCGCATAGTTTGTGATGATCACAAGCTCGTTTGGTATCATCATTAAGGAAAGAAACAGGGTGAACACCAGATTCCGCCCTGCAAATTCAAGTCTTGCAAACGCATAGGCTGCCAGTGTGATCACCACCATCATGACCGCCGTTGTCACGACTGTAAAAAACAGCGTGTTCAGCAGATATTTGCCAAGCGGGACTGCCTGAAATGCGTCCAGATAGTTCTGCATGGTAGGCGACGTTGTAAAAAACAAAGGAATCCTCTCCGCATTGTACTGGCTATAGCTTTTTACGGATGTCAGTATCATCCAGTAAAAGGGAAACAGCACGATCAGCGCCCAGAGCACGAGAAATATATAGGTAATGACCTTCCCCACACTCAGACTCTGCTGTGTTTTTTTCTTAGGTTGTAAAAAGCTGGCTGTGTTAGACATTTTCATCCTCACTTCCGACAGGTTCTGAATCGTTTAATAATATACATGCTTGCGGCTCACTAACAGATTGATACAGGTGATCGTCAACACGATCACAAACAGGATAATGGCAGCTGCCGACGCATAGGACGGATATCCGCCGCTGTCCCCGTAAAGCATGTCATATACGTATCCGACGATGGTATTCATCTCCGCAGCATTCAGATCGGTTCCAAACAGAGCCACCGCGTCGCTGTACTCCTTAAAGGCACCGATAAAGCCGGTGATCACCAGATAAAAAATAGTAGGGGAAATCATCGGAAGCGTAATCTTCCTGAAAATGCGAAAAGCAGAAGTACCGTCTACCCTGGCTGCATTGTAGTAGCTCTGGTTTACAGAGGCAAGTGCACTCGTGAGCAGCAGAATTTTGAACGGCATAACAATCCAGATAATATAAAGACACATGACCAGCATTTTGGCCCAGTAGGGTCCGTCAATGAAATCTACCGGCCCCGCCCCAAAAAGAGCGAGCAGCAGGTTCACCATGCCGTCCGTGTAAGCAGTCTTTTTGAAAAGCACCATAAAAACCAGACCAACCGCAAGTGTGTTCGTGACATAAGGAAGGAAATAGATGGTCTGGAACAATCTTTTCAGGGGCTTAATGGAACTGAGCCCCACAGAGATCAAAAGTGCAATGCCCGTAGAAAGGGGCACTGTAATAATCACCATCAGAAACGTATTCTTGAGTGCCTGCAAAAAATACGGATCATGGAGTACATAGGAAAAATTATAGATTCCCGTACCGAAATACGTCTGCGACGCAAAATTATACCCCTCCTCAAAGGAATATACGAACACGTCGATCAGTGGATATACCATAAAAAAACCAAGGAATAAAATTGCCGGCAGCAGATACAGCCAGCCCTTACTTTGCCTGTTTCTCATCATTAGCCCTATCTCCATATTTAATCGTATTTACAAGCGACTTGATCCGGCTGACATTCATATACAGAGTGTCCTCGCTGATATGCTTCGCAGCAAGTGCCTCCAGAATAGCCGGTTTTGCCTCCGAGGCAATCACGATCGTATCAATAAACTGGCTGATATCCAGCCCTTCGCTCTCCATGATCTTTTCAAATGAGCACTCATCCCTTCCCCAGAGCAGGAACAGACCCTTCTGCATATACAGACGGTCAAACTGCTGGGTTGCGTCGATGAAAATCGGCATATCCACGCCCTTATCGCCCATCATGGTAGACTCTTTATCAATGTATTTCTGCAGCCATTCGTAAAGGAACTGGTTGTTGCGGATCACCTGACTCGACAGTTTCCCCTTCTCTTTCAGCATCTTCTCATACCGGCTCTTATTGAAAATAAAGACCTTTCCGTCATGGTCGACATATCGTCCTTTGGCATCATGGCATGCAAAAAAAAGTGCCACGTCAAAAGAATACGAAAAGTCGAGCATCCGGGTAGGAAGGGCAAAATGCTGCGCGATCTCGATACAGGTCAGTTCATCAAAGTCAAAGAGACGCTTCATTTCATCCACGAACCGGAACATCTGCGCATCTGCCGTATGAATATGATCCCCACGCAGTCCTGAGGGGATCAGCACAAAATCACTGCGCGCCTGTCCGCGGAATACGATCACGTCGCCCCTTCCGTCAAGCGCACTCATATATTCCTGATAGGAAGCTACCTTATTCATGGACTTCCTCCATAGCTTTTCCAGGAAAAGCTTCGGTAGTCACTCCGCTCCCATTGTTCTCAAAGAAAACTCTTTCTTCCGTATCCTCTGCAAACAGAAGTACCTTGTTTGGTTTCAGCGCAAACCTTACGGATTCCTGCGTCTGGTCAACCTTGTTTTCGGCATTGATAATAGAACGGATCGCTTTTGCCTGACAGTCCTTGTGTGTAGAAACCACGCTGATATCGCGGCCCATCACTTCCACACGGGAAAGGTGGCATACAAGCGGCCCATCCTCCGCAAGGACAAAGCCCTCCGGGCGGACTCCCACCGTCACCTTCTGATCCTTCACTCCCTTTACCGGAAGTACGGCATCTTCGCCGATATAGAGCATTTCCTTTTCCACTCTTCCCAGAAAAACATTGATCGGAGGTGTTCCAAGGAATTTTGCCACAAACAGATTGACCGGATTGTCATAAACCTCCTGCGGTTTTCCAATCTGCTGTACAGTTCCATCCTTCATCACCACGATTTCATCCGAGATGCTCATGGCCTCTTCCTGATCGTGTGTGACAAATACCGTTGTAATACCGGTTTCCCGCTGGATTCTGCGGATTTCTTCCCGCGTCTGGAGACGCAGTCTTGCATCCAGGTTCGACAAAGGCTCGTCCAAAAGCAGAACCTTCGGCACCTTGACCATCGCTCTCGCTATCGCCACACGCTGCTGTTGTCCACCGGAAAGTTCATTGGGTCTGCGGTCGAGCAGCTCCTCGATCTGCACAAGCTTTGCAGCCTCCAGTGCCTTCTGATCCATCTGCTCCTTCGTAAGCTTCTCTGCCCCTTTCAGATTTTGCAGGGGAAATATAATATTCTGCTTCACCGACAAATGCGGATAGAGGGCATAGTTCTGAAACACAACTCCCACACCTCTTTTTTCGGGCGGCAGATCCGTCACATCCTCATCTCCGAAATAGATCCTGCCTGCGGTCGGCTCCTGCAATCCACAGATCATAAACAGGCTGGTACTCTTGCCGCAGCCGGACGGTCCGAGCAGCCCCACGAGCTTGCCATCCGGAATCTCAAAGTTAAAATCATTTACCGCTATCACATCCTCGCCGCCCTTACGGTTACGGTTGGGAAATCTTTTTGTCAGATTCTGCAATACAACTTTCATATATTCTATCCTGTCTCCTTGCCAAGTGGTCTTTCACCGACTTGATTTTAGCATACTTTTTCAACCACTACAATGCCACCACACAGAAAATCAGGCGCAGAAGACCTCTTCGTCAACTGTGCCTGAAATAACTCAGCTCACCACCGGAATCACCTTTGTGAGCAGTACGCTCTTTGCATTTTGTTCTGTATCATCACTTTCATCATAACCGTCATCGATCATGATCGTTCTGACATTTTTCGTATAAAAGAAAATATTGGCTACATACTCTCTGACACAGCTGACATGCTCATCAATTCTTCCGGTATTCAGCGGCTTAAAAATCTCTTTCCCGCGAAACTTCATGGACATAAATTTTTCCTGCATCTTATTACCGACTCTGCTCATGTGCTTTCCCTCCCAATAATAAATGTTTTCTCAAACAAAACAGCACAAACATCATGCAGGCATTGGCCACATTTCCCGTGCCGACGATCTTAAAGGGAAAAAAGCAGAATGCTTCCTGTAAGCATCAGTACAGCATATACGCCTGAAAACTGCCTCATCCATTTGCCAAGTGCCAGATATCCCGGAAGTGCCGCTGTCATGGCAAAGGCTCCTGTCATAATGGAGAACATCGGCTGCCGGAGTGGCGTGCCTGCCATAACATCCGAAAGCTTCTCATTATCCTTCATATATTGAAAGTTAAACCTTTCTCCCCTCAGACAGGTTATGACCCAGTCGCAGCGCCAAAGCACAAGATGTGCCAAACATGCCAGCAATACAAGGAGTTTTATTGTCATCAAATTCATTTTCCTCACCCTCCAGCCCGAATTATAGTAATGCCCCAAAGGAATGTCAAGTTCATTGCAAATCCACGAGTTTGTGATAAACTTTTATATGGTGAGGTAACCACATGAACTGACAAAAAGCAAGCTTATTGTCTAAAAGAGACACCTTGAAAAGGCGGTTTTGCGAATGGGGTTCTGAATAGTGACAAATACTGACTAACAACTTGATATACACAGAATTGAGGAACACTATGAAACTATATCTTGCACCCATGGAGGGGATCACCACATTTGTATACCGGAATGCTTTGCAGCACTATTATGGAGGCATTGATAAGTATTTCACTCCATTTCTCTGTAATAAGAAGCTGGACTATAAAGACAAGAACGATGTTGCCCCAGAAAACAACGATAAGTTGTATATTGTGCCACAGGTTCTGACTAACCAGGCAGATACTTTTCTCTCGATTGCCGGCCAGCTTGCGGATCGCGGCTACCGGGAAGTAAATCTGAATCTCGGCTGTCCTTCCGGCACCGTGACTGCCAAGAAGCGTGGTGCCGGGTTCCTTGCAGTGCCTGACCTTTTGGACGCCTTTCTGGAGGAAATCTTTGACAAGTGTCCCCTTTCTATCTCGATCAAGACACGTATCGGCGTAGAGTCTCTGGAGGAATGGGAAGCACTTTGCCGGATTTACGCGAAATATCCTCTGAAAGAGCTGATCATCCATACAAGACTTCAAAAGGAATATTACAGCGGTGTCACCCACCCGCAAGCCTTTGTTCAGGCGGCCGATACCCTTCCGGTTCCTCTGTGCTATAACGGCGATCTCTTTTCCACTGAGACATTTTCCCGACTGGAACAGGAATTGTCTTCGGCAGGAGTCACCCCTTCTGCGGTTATGCTTGGCAGAGGGATCATCACTGATCCCGCGCTGGCGCAAAAGCTTGTCTCCGCCGATCTTTCCAGTACTGCCAAATCCGCTGACACTACAAAGGATTCTGTGGCACACACTGGCTCGATACAGACCTTCCGCGCCTTTCACGATGAGATTCTGGCAGGTTATATAGAACTCATGTCCGGCGAGCAGCCGGTTCTCTACCGCATGAAGGAACTGTGGGCTTATATGGCACATACTCCTTTGCTAAACGGCAGGGTGGAGCCGACGAAACTCATCAAAAAAGTCCGCAAGACAAACCGTCTTGCGGACTATCGAAGTGTCATCTCTGAAATACTCTGACCTGTTCTTATTTCTTATTTCACTGCGGCAAATCCTCTCTCCAGATCTGCAATGATATCATCGATATGCTCTGTACCGATGGAGAGACGGATCGTGCTCTGCTTGATTCCCTGATCTTCCAGTTCCTCAGCCGTAAGCTGGGAATGTGTCGTTGTAGCCGGATGAATCACCAGACTCTTGACATCTGCCACATTGGCAAGCAGGGAGAAAAGTTTCAAATTGTCGATAAACTTGTGAGCCTCTTCCTGACCGCCCTTGATATCGAAAGTAAAGATACTTGCACCGCCATTCGGGAAATACTTCTCATACAGCGCGTGATCCGGATGATCCGGCAGGGAAGGATGGTTCACATGTGCTACCTGCGGATGCTTTGACAGGTACTCTACTACCTTCTTGGTGTTCTCTGCGTGTCTGTCCAGACGGAGAGACAAAGTCTCAACACCCTGTAACAGCAGGAATGCATTGAACGGAGAAATCGTTGCTCCGGTGTCACGAAGAAGGATTGCACGGATATAGGTTACAAATGCTGCCGGTCCTACTGCATCTACAAAGGACACACCATGGTAGCTCGGATTCGGGTCTGCGATCGGTGCGTACTTGCCGCTTGCTTTCCAGTCAAACTTACCGGAATCTACGATAATGCCACCCAGAGTTGTTCCGTGTCCACCGATAAACTTGGTAGCGGAGTGAACTACGATATCTGCGCCGTGCTCAATCGGGCGGATCAGATAAGGTGTTCCAAATGTATTGTCAATTACTAACGGAAGTCCATGCTTGTGTGCGATTGCCGCGATCGCATCGATATCCGGAATATCACTGTTCGGATTGCCCAGCGTCTCCAGATAAACAGCCTTCGTGTTATCCTGAATTGCGCCTTCCAGTTCTTCCAGATTGTGTGCATCTACAAAGGTTGTTGTAATGCCGTATCTCGGAAGGGTATGTGCCAACAGGTTGTAGCTGCCGCCGTAGATTGTCTTCTGTGCAACAATGTGCTCACCTGCTCCGGCAAGTGCCTGGATCGTATAATCGATAGCTGCTGCTCCGGATGCAAGTGCCAGTGCTGCCACGCCGCCTTCCAGCGCTGCAATTCTCTTCTCCAGTACATCCTGTGTGGAGTTGGTCAGACGTCCGTAAATATTTCCTGCATCTGCCAGACCGAATCTTGCTGCCGCATGTGCGGAGTTCTTAAATACATAAGAGGTTGTCTGGTAAATCGGTACTGCTCTGGAATCGGTAACCGGATCCGGCTCTTCCTGTCCTACGTGTAACTGTAATGTCTCAAATCTGTAATCGCTCATTGTAATATCCTCCATCATCTCTGTGTTGTTTTATTCTGGTTGTCTGTTATTTTCCTTTATTTCTGCGGCTGCCTGTCAGCCGTTTGTTTTCTCCCGAACAAATGACCAGAACCATGATCTGCGGATCTATCGTCTGATCATCTCCCCTGCCCGGGAGCCGGACATTCGATTACAACACATGACATTTTGCCAAAAGGATGTTAAATGATATCCCATGATCGTTCTCCTCTGTCTTTGCCGCTCGGTAAAAGCGGTGTTGTTTTGTTTATGGTTGAACTATATCATGGTATTCCTAGTATGTCAATAGGGTTTATATGTATTTGTTTTAAATTTTTTTCACGGTTCTCTATCAAACTTGCAGAAACCGCTCCATCTCTTCCTTCATCCCGGCAAACTGTCTCCGGGTTACTGGATTGTCTGTCCGGTAGTCCAGCAGCTTCCAGATAAAGTCCTGTTCCCTGACAATCCGGAAGCTTTCCGGGAATACAAGTTCAAATACAAGGGAGCAATGTCCTGCCACATGATCTACCGAGGTTTTCTTCAGAGAGCGCAGCACCGCGTGGTGCTCATAGAAGCTCTTTAATACTTCCTCCGATATCTCATCGTTCCGCAATTTTTCTGTAGTGGTATTGTAGATCTCCTCCAGTGGGAAATCCACATTGACCTTGAGAATATCGATCTTATCCGCGTCCCGCAGGATATTGGCAAACTTCCGTGTCCGCTCGTCCAGGTCTTCCGGCAGGCGGTACGCGCTGTGCCAGCGGACCGCCGTCTCGATCAGCGTATCCTCGTCGGCTTCCTGCACGTAATCTCTGATATGGCCTTCGTGAAACAGAATGTCTGCTCCCAGAGCGGCATGATCCACAGACTGCGCATCCACAAACGTGTGAAATCTCCGAAGCTGTTCAAAACGCCCGACGTCGTGCAGCATCCCCAGCAGCCAGGCAAGCTTCTGCTCATATTCTGACATTTTCTCTGCCGCCGCGATCCTCTCACACAGGTCTGCCACGCGGTAGGTGTGCTCTACCTTGAGTCGTACCTTGTCATCCATCAGATCATAATGATCTGTATACTCATGAAATACTCTTTTAACCTTTTCTTTCTCTATGGAAATCATCTTTTCCCCCAAAAGACAAATACTCTGTCCGTCCGCCTAGTGCAAAAATCCCGCCAGCACCGCATATACCGCGATCGAAACCAGACAGTACAGCGAATTGGTCGTCGCCGCATACCGGCTTCCATCCTCCGCCTTGATAAAAGACTGCATGCTGAAGGTTGCCGGAGCAGACATATAAGACAATATCGCAACCTCCATCACCGTGTCGGTTCCGACAAAATTTCTCGCTGCCAAAATCACGCCAAATGCCATAACTGCCTGCAAAACAGCCCGAAGCAGAATCGTCCGGATACACGGAGCGATCAGTTTCATATCCGGTGCAAGGTCATAACCAACCACAAGCAGGATGATCGAAGAAAGCGGTGCCGTGATCATCGACTCCGTTTTCAGATATACATTACCGGCTCCCGATGCGATCAGCAGCTTTAACAGCCCGCTGCATCCGGCCAGAATTCCCAGCACGGCAGCGATAAACGCCGGATTATGCAGCGCATCCCGGACAAGCAGCTTCGCCCGCTCGCCACCGGTGATCTGAGTCTTTCCATTTTCTACCTGCTCCAGCAATCCCATATATACACTGAAGCCGAACAGAAGTCCCGCAATGTCCAGCAGCGCGATCTGTGAAAGATTTTCCTGTCCGCACAGATTGGCAAACAGCGGGTACGCCATCATCCCGCCTTCGTAGACGCTGACCATAAATGGCAGATACTTTTTGTAAGGCTCCGGCATCAGCGGGCGCATCAGGAATCCGAGCCCGAAAGAAACCACCAGCATCACAAACATAATGGCGATCAGTACAAGCGTCCTGCCGGTGTATTCCACCGTTCCGAGGGCATGAAAAATCGCCACCGGAAGCACAATCTTTGTCACCAGAAATTTAATGTTGTCAATTCCCTCCCGACTAATAAGGTGCAGCTTTCTGCACAGAATACCCAGCAGGATCATCGCCAGCACCGGGAAAACCACTTCCAAAACCTGCATTGTCTCTCACCTGTCCTTATCGTATTTTACAGATCATCTGTCTTAAATACATTGTATCCCTCATAATAATAGCTGTGATCAATCCCTTTCATATAGAGTTCACGGCTATCTTCTGAATCTCAAATTTGTTATATCATAAACCTTATCCGATTACAAACGCTTCCTACTCCTCCTCTGCCGGCAGCACCATCCGCACTATCGCACCTTGCCCGGCACCATCACTCTCCTCCCGGTTGCCGTATTCCAGCCTGCCGCCCAGAGCTGTCACAAACTGCTTTACAATGCTAAGGCCAAGTCCCTGGTGGCTCCTGTCATGCCGGCTTTCATCTCCGCTGTAGAATCTCTGGTCTGCGTAGAGCAGATCCCTCGCCGAGAATCCAGCCCCATAATCGCATACGGACGCGCTCCAGTATTTCCGGTTCATGTTCTCTCCCTTCCCAGGCATCTCGCTGCCTTCCTGTCCGCTTTCCGGCATAGCCTGCACTTCTTCACATCGGCGCTCTTCCAGTTCTATCACAATCCCCTTCTCTGGATCTGTATATTCCACGGCGTTGGCAAGCAGATTGCCCCATGCACGCAGAAGCATTTCCCGGTTACATACAAGACTTCCCGTAAGTTTCCCTATCGCAAAGCAGACCGGACACTTCCCTGCGTTGGTCAGTTCCTCGGCCTTCCCGCACAGTTCCTTTTGGAACTCTTCGGCCGAGATACATTCCCTGACCTCCTGCTGCCCTGCTCCATTTAAAATCTGCCTGAAATCGTCCAGATACCGGCTGATCTGCTGCACATTCCGTAATATATGCTCCGCACACTCCTTCTCCTCCCCAGAGGGAAACTCTTCAGTCAGAAGCTCCGCATTTCCGCGGATAACTGTGAGCGGCGTTTTGATATCATGGGCGATCGCGGCCATCTCTTCCCGTTTCCGGCTTTCCATACGCCACTGTTCTTCCAAGGAACTGCGGAGTGCCTGTTTCATCTTGTCCAGTGAAACCATGACTTCGTCAATCTCCTGAATATCTGACCGTTCGGTTTCAAATTCCAGATCACTTGCCGCGATCTGCCCGGTCGCTTCCTTTAATCTGCGCAGTCTTTTCTGCAAAACACGGGAAAACCGTCTCGAAATCCAGAAGCCGTTCGCCCCCAAAAGGAGCACAAATATTCCGACCGCAGGCACGGTCAGAAAGCGTTCCGCATCGGGTATTCTTTCATTCAGCTTTTCCCCCCGAAAACGCATGGTGACCGGATACCTGACAATGCACACAGAGCCATCGTTGCGCCCCAGAGCACGATAATACTGCCCATTTCCAGTGCCGGTATCGCCGCTCCGGTATGCCGTCCAGATTTCTGTGGCTTCTTCTAGAGAATATGTTCCATACTTCATCTCCCCTTCTTTTGTAAAAACACCGTAAACGCAGCCCGGCGGGATCATCTCCTCCGTGATCGTTAAAGCCGTCCGGTATTCTTCTTCATGGTAGGCAAGCCACAACTCCGCATAGTTTGCAGGCAGCAAAAAACCTGACCATAGACTGGCAGTAAAGGCTGCCCCGATCAGAAATACGATCAGCACCACATTCATGCAAAAAAGGACTGTATACCTGGTAAACAGCCCCGCAAGTGTTGTCTTGTGTCCTTTTTTCTTCTTTATTTCCATCGATATCCAATCCCCCACACCGTCTCTATCGGTGTCTCTCCATATTTTTGCAGCTTGGCCCGGATATTCTTGACATGCTCCGTGATCGCCGAGCTGTCAGCCTCTCCATCGTAGCCAAACACATGCTCATAAATCTGTTCCTTCGAAAAGACACAGTCCCGGTTGAGCGCAAGATATTCGCAGATCGCATACTCACTTTTGGTAAGACTGATCTCCTGCTCCTTATAAAACAACTGCTTTGCCTGCAGGGAAAAGGCAAGATCTCCCATACGCATCACATGTCTCTTCTCTCTGTTTTCCCGCCGCAGATGTGCCGCCACTCTCGCGCGGAGCTCGCCGATTCCAAAGGGCTTCACAATGTAGTCATCCCCGCCAATCCCAAGACCGTACATCAAATCCTTCTCTTCCGTCTTTGCCGTGACAAACAGGATCGGACAATCCACAAGCTCCCGGATTCTCCGACACAGCGTAAATCCGTCCATCCCCGGCATCATGACATCCAGAAGGATCAGCTGGTAGCGCTCCAGAGACTCTGTCTGCAGGGTATTCGGATCTTCCACCGTATCCACCTCATAGCCTTCTCTCTCCAGCGCTCTTTTCATCAGCATCAGGATTTCCCTGTCATCGTCCACCGCCAAAATTCTAATCATGACATTCCCTTCCCTCATAATTACGAAACCATAGGATAATTATGGCACAGATCAAAAGTCCGAGCAACAGACACACTCTCGCCTGCCCCGCCACCCCCGGTACCGCCTGTGGTCCTTCCATGGCTCCCAGCAGATATAGCGTGGTTCCACGGTTGCTCCACGTACAGGGAAACCATTGCCATCTCCCATCGCCAAGCCCCGTCAGGAACAACGCAGACAACAGGAATTGCACAATCGAAATTCCCATGGATATCACCTTGGAAAACTTCAGATTCAGAAATAAATGCTCCAGATACAGTGGGATTCCGGCACACCACAATACCACCCCCGCCATCAGATACTGTCTGACTGACATCATTTTTTCCTGAAGCACCTCTTGTCCAATTCCGAAAAGTAAAAATGCTCCCACTACTGCTGCCATTGCAAGTCCTTCCAGTGCCAGCCATTTTGCTACGAAGATCCAGCATTTTCCGGGGTTTACTCCCAAAAGCGTCTGAAAATGTCCTCTTTCCTCCAGTTCCACATTCTGTGCACATACTATACTGACTATGATGGGCAAAAACATCCCGATCACCTGCGCATAGGCAAGGATTCTGTCCTGCTCGCTCCATTTGGATGCATGGAAATATAATAATGCCACCAGAGACACGATAACCGGGCACAGCACATGGATCAAATAAATTCTGGAATGTCTCATTTTCCACAATTCTGCCCTAAGCAGACAAATCACACCTTTCACTGCCGAAACACCTGCCTTTCAAATGTCTTTCTGCTCATCCACCACAAAAATGCAAACCACACCAGACTCGAAAGAATTCCCATGAAAACCGAACTGCTCTGCATCAGTGCCGGTGCAAAGGTCACATTTCCGTCCACCGCCGGCAGACCATTCGGCAGCATCCGCAGGATGACACACATCAGTCTCGGCGTAATTCCCGCCGGGATCACCCAGAAAAAGCTCCGCAGAGACAGAAAAATAGAGAAGACCGAGTAAAGGATCATATGCACAAGGAACATGGCAAAAACACCCATTTTCTGTGACATCCAAAGACACAGAGGAATCTGCCAGAGCGAAGTCAGCCAGATCACGACGGCTGCCGCAAGCTGCATCCCCACAGTCGGCGGGCAGATAAAGGTATATCCCAGTCCCCATTTTAAAAGAGCTCCCACCACGATGGTTCCCAAAACCATGATCAGCATGGAAAAGCCACTCGCAACCATTGCCACCTGAACCTTGGCATCCCAGATCCTGCCCTGTCTTACCGGAAGAGAATAGATGGTCCGGTTATTCTGCCTGCGGTCCTTACCTCCTATCATGGCACAGAAAATAGCGATCGTGCCCGGATACAGGAACATGTACCACCAGTTATAGCTGTCCAGTGCAAAATACTCTGCGGTAAGCACCGCTGCTGCCAGAATTGTTGCACACGCCATGCCAATTCCTACCGGTTTCAAAAAAGTATGCCGATATTTTAACGCTTCCGCTCTGAAAAAGTTCATCCTAACATGCACCTCCCTCTTCGACCGCAATCTTCATGAAAAGTTCCTCCAGATTTTCATCGGTTGACACGCTTCCCTCATATGCCAGTCTGCCATGCGATATGATTCCAATGTGATCCGCAGTCATCTGAATCTCGCTCAGGATATGACTGGAAATGATCACTGTAATTCCCTTTTCCGGGAAGCTTCTTATCAAATGTCTCAGTTCCTGAATTCCTAATGGGTCCAGACCGTTGGTCGGCTCATCCAGGATCAACAGCTTCGGGTTTCCAAGAAGTGCCAGGGCAATTCCGAGTCTCTGCTTCATTCCCAGAGAAAAGGCTCCTGCCCGTTTTCTGCCGGTGTCTGTCAGGTTGACAATCTCAAGCACCTCCTGCATCCGCTCTTCCGACACCCCAAGCATTAACGCTCTCACCTTCAGATTTTCCCACGCGGTCAGATTTTCATAGATCGGCGGTGTCTCGATCAACGCCCCGATGTTTTTCAGATCTTTCCTGCTCCACGGATGCCCCTCGAAAAGAATTTTCCCGGAGGTTGGTCTGGAAAGTCCACTCAGCATCTTCAGCAGTGTGGATTTACCGGCACCATTTGCCCCCAGCAGTCCATACACCTGATTTTTCGGTATCTGCATGGTAATTTTCTTCAAAACCTTCTGTTTCTTAAAGGATTTACACAGTCCATTCATCTCTATGATATTTTCACTCATAACGTTCTCCCTTCTTACTATCTGTCCTGTTCTGGTTTTATCATAGGGAGCAATTCTAAGGATTTTATAAGGATGTTATGTTTTCTTACATAAAACGTTATTTTCTGTTGGTTGTTTTGGGCGATATCTTTTATTATCATAAAAATGAGGTCTATTCAGAGCCTTGCAAATTTAATTTATATGGCGAAGTAACCACATGAGCTGACAATAAGCAATCTTATTGTCCAGGAAAGCTGTATGACAGTGATTTTGCGAATGGGATTCTGAATAGACAAAATAATAGCCAGAAATGAGGTACATGATTGAAAAATAAAATTTTTCAATCGCGAGATTTGTGTCTGCGCGCACTTGACACAAACTCGTCATGCGCAAAAAACGTGCGCAGAAATGGAGAAGAAATATGAGAACCATTCTATTTTCCCTGCTCGCGTTTCTTTGCAGCATTATAGCACTCGTCGCCGGTGTCTATGTTTACCGCAACCTGCACTGGTATGATGCCAACACAAGGGCTCTGAAAAAGGTAAATGCTACGGAAAAGCAGGTGACACTTCCCTCCGGCAATATTATCAATTACGGGGAAGTCGAAAACGATAAGCCTGCCCTTCTTCTGATTCACGGTCAGATGGGGCAATGGGAAGATTATGCAACTGTTATGCCGGAATTATCTAAGAAATGGCACATTTACGCCATCGACGTATATGGACACGGACAGTCCACTCACAAAGAAGAACTCTACTATCTGGACACCAACGC